>NZ_JBAFSM010000041.1:0-45531 GCF_036688125.1 Pannus brasiliensis CCIBt3594
ATACAGCCTTTCTCGTAAAGATGAGGTATAATACTGCGGATAGCTAAATTGAGTGACTAATGAAATTTTATCCAGTAGAGTTCCGTCAGAAAATTCTAGACTGTTATTATAACGAACCCATCTCCCAACGGCAATTAGCGAAAAGATTCCGAGTGGCTTTAAGCTTCGTACAAAAGCTTTTAAAACAATCTCGGGAAACGGGAGATATCCGTCCGAGGACTCACAGATGTGGTCGCCATTTAAAGCTCACTCAAGGACAGATACTCTCGCTCGGAGAGTTAATCGAAGAAAATAAGGACGCAACTCTAGCCGAACTATCGGAACTGTTTCGGGAGAGAACCGGTATAGTGCTAAGTGTCGCGACGGTGGGAAGAATGGCCGAACGGTTGAGAATGACCCGAAAAAAAAACTCTACACCCTCCCGAAAAAGAGACGGAAAGAGTCCAAAAACTAAGACAAGAATACTGGGATAAAATTCGAGACGTGGACGAGGAAAAGCTGATCTCGCTAGACGAAGCGGGTTCCAATCTATCGATGACCCGAACCCATGCCCGCTCGCTAAAAGGAACGAGAGCGCACGGGACTCGACCTCTAAAAAAAGGAAGAAATGTTTCAACGATTACCGCGATCACGAAAAATAAAGTTCTCGCTACGGCAAATTTTTTAGGGGCGGTAACCGGGATTGTTTTTGAAGCGTTTATGCTTCGACAAGTACTTCCTAAGCTTTGGAAAGGTGCGGTAATAACTATCGATAACTGTAAAATCCATTTTAGCGAAGAGGTTAACCAAGCGGTGGAAGAAAAAGGAGCGAAACTAATTTATTTACCTCCTTACTCTCCCGACTTCGCCCCGATTGAAAATTTTTGGTCAAAAATCAAATCTATCTTGAGAAAATTAAAGCCAAGAACTTATCGAGAGCTAGACGAGGCTTTAGAAAAAGCTTTTAAGCAAGTCTCGGAGAAAGACCTTCGTAATTGGTTCGCTCACTGTTGTTATTGTACCTCATCTAAATGAAAAAGGCTGTAACTCCCGCACCGCTTGAATTTGAGTCGCCCCGCGTCCTAACAGCCGTAACCACAGGGTTTCGGGGAGGACGGGTAAGCGATCGATCGCGACGATCGCCGTCCGATAAGCCACGGGAAAAAAATAGATTCCCTCGCACCACCGCTCCACCTCTAATCTAGCGCCGAAACTCTCCAAAAGGGCAACCGTCGTCGAGGGCGCTAAAATCCAGAGACGGGGCAAATCCTCCTCGTTCCAAGTGGTATTTTCCCGTCTCGCTTGGCGCCGGGTTCCCGCGAAAACCGTGAACAGTTTCAGGATACAGTCACGAGTCTCGCTTCTCGTTGGTGGATTTCGATACGGTTCGAGCAACGCGCTACTACTCGCGATCCTCCCCAAAATTCCTAACTCATCCGATATTTCCCCGAGATTCGGGTTAGGAGAAAAGAAAATATCGATCTGTCGGGTAGCGTCCGCGACCTCTTTACTAATCTCCACCGTTCCGAGCGGAGAAAGTAGTTCTTCTAGGTAATTCTTGGCGAATCGATCGTGCGGTTGTCGCGTCATACTCACTCTCTCGCTTGTAATTTCCTCACCAACTCTTGGAACGGTTGCCAATTATCCTCGGAGTCGATCGCTTCCCACACCGACTCGATCGCCGGGCGTAGAAGCGCCGTTCTCGGGTTAGAATGCCGTAAGCGATCGCCCACGCTATCCATCTCCTCGATCGGCAATTGATTCAACACCCGAAAGTATAATTCCTTCCAAGACAACCAATCCCCTTTCGGAAGATCGATATTCTCTAAAATTACCGAACTATCCATCCGCCAACCGTGATCGAACTGCTCCGCTAACGTGGCGAAAAATTCGTGATAACCGACGCGAGTATCCTGCAAAATCTCGATCGTTTTTGTTACCAGATCGGTCGCCTCGGGAGCCGATATATTCTCGAATCCTAGCTTCCGTAATAACAGGCGATCGTGATAAAAACGGTAATGTTCGTCGAACTTTCCCAATGCCGAATCGAGATCCAACAGCGAAACGACCATCGATAAAGGCGATTGCAATAATTCCAAATTCAACCGACAGATAAACGGCTGATTTCCGAAACTATACCGCCCCCCGTGGTCGAAATAGGCCGCCGTAAAGCCCGGATTATAATTCGGGATAAACGCGTAGGGTCCGTAATCGAAACTTTCCCCCGTGATCGACATATTATCGGTATTGAGAACCCCGTGACAGAAACCCGCCGTCATCCACTGCGCCGCTAATTTCGCCACTCGTTCCACGAGAGCGCGATAGAAATTGATATAGCGGTTATCATCGTTGACAACTTCGGGATAGTAAATCTCGATAACGTGATCTAATAATTTCCGAATTAAATCCGGGCGTTTAATATGAAATAAACGCTCGAAGGTTCCGAAACGAATATGAGAACGACTCGCGCGCACCATGACAGAAGAACGCGTCGGCGAGGGTTCATCCCCGCGCCACAGAGATTCTCCCGTCTCCACCAAACACAAGCAACGCGAGGTTGTCACCCCCAACCCGTGTAAAGCCTCGGCCGCTAATACTTCCCTCACCCCTCCTTTGAGGGTTAATCTCCCGTCCGCGTGACGCGAATAGGGAGTCCGTCCCGATCCCTTCGTCCCGAAATCGTATAATTGTCCGTCAACACCCCGAACCTGTCCGTAGAGAAAGCCGCGTCCGTCCCCGAGAAACGGGTTATACTCCCCGAATTGATAGCCGTGATAACGCAGGGCTAAAAACGGTGTCACCGCTTCAAATTTTCCGAAAGATTCAACAAAATGCCCGTCTAGTGTTTTTTCTGGCTCGATTCCCAGTAGGGGTAATAGGGCATCGTTGCGAAAGCGGAGAATGTGACGGGGAAATTCCGCCGCCGCTACCTCATCGTAAAAATCCTCGCCCAATCCTTGCATCGCGCCCTCGTATTCGAGGAAAGGAAAGGGATTCGTCAGTGGTTCGGTCATAGTAAATTCGAGCGTCGCGCGTCCGGAACGATACAGTAGTTTAAGGTATCCCTTACCCTATCAAACACCGATGCCCGATTCCATAATGTATCAAGGCGATTATTTTGTCGTCCTCGAAACCGATCGCGACGAACAATTTCACACCCCCGACGAGTTACGCGATAAGTTAAAAGCCCTCCTCGAAAGCCGTCCCGATATCCGGGTGCGGGAATTAGAGCGATTTTCCAGCCCCGAGGAAAAAGCCGTCCACCTGAGAGATAACTACTGCGAGTTGGACGTGGGCGAGGGGGAATACCTACAATGGTACGTCGTTCGATTGGAAAAATAACGGTAGGGCGATAAGGCCTCGATCGCTCGCCGATTCCAGACCCGAAGCGCGATCGACCCGGCTAAGAGCGCGAGATCGATCGTAAAATAACTCGGAGAGTCTACCGCGCATCGAACTCCCGCTCCCCGAAAAAACATGATCGAATTAACCCCTCCGGCCGCTAGAGAGATCCGACGCTGGCAGAACAGTCATCGCCGCGACGGGAGTTATTTACGTCTCGGCATCCGCTCCGGAGGCTGTTCGGGACTTTACTATACTTTAGAATTAACCGATACGAGCTGGGAAAGCGATCGAACCCACGAGAGTCAGGGAATTCGCGTCCTCGTGGACTCTTGCGACGAACCGAGAGTACGGGATTTAAAACTAGACTACGCCGAAGATCTCATGGGGGGCGGCTTCCGTTTCAGCAACCCCGACGCGGTAAATCCCTGTAGTTGCGGCCTATCCTTTAGCGTCGGGTGAGTTCGGGCGCGAAAATTTTCCTTGACATGGCGACTTGTAAGTTGCTAAGATAGCCTTTTGTCAACGATTTGACCTCGGTAATAGGAGTTCAGAGTAATCCTCAATACATCCCGATCATGCCCACCATCCAGCAGTTAATACGCGACGAACGATCGAAAGCGAAAAGAAAAACCAAATCGCCCGCCCTCAAACAATGCCCCCAGCGTCGGGGTGTTTGCACTAGAGTATACACGACCACCCCGAAAAAACCCAACTCCGCCCTGCGAAAAGTAGCCCGGGTTCGTCTGACCTCCGGGTTCGAGGTAACGGCTTACATTCCCGGTATCGGTCACAACCTGCAAGAACACTCCGTCGTTCTCATCCGTGGAGGACGGGTAAAAGATCTACCCGGGGTTAGATACCACATCATCCGGGGAACCCTCGACGCGACTGGCGTGAAAAACCGCCAGCAAGCCCGTTCCAAATACGGAGCGAAACGTCCTAAACCCGCCGCCGCTAAATAATCAGCCTCGAAACCCCTCGATCGTGTCGAGAAATCCGGCTCTTCCCGAAATTTTCTCGATCGACGGTAACGAGTGTTTAGCTCCCCAGGAAAGAAATACTAGACCACAGCAAGGAATATTTCTATGTCTCGTCGCAAAAACGTTAAAAAACGTCCGATCCCACCCGATCCCGTGTACAATAGCTGTCTCGTTAGCATGACGATCCGGCGGATCATGCGATCGGGCAAGAAATCCCTCGCCGCGGGGATCGTCTACGATGCCCTGAAAACCGTCGGGGAACGTACCGGTCAAGAACCCTTGGAAGTATTTGAAAAAGCGGTCAAAAACGCTACCCCCCTCGTGGAAGTCAAAGCCCGTCGGGTCGGTGGTGCCACCTATCAAGTGCCGATGGAAGTGAGATCGAACCGCGGCAGTACCCTCGCCCTGCGCTGGCTAGTCCAGTACGCTCGCTCTAGAGGCGGAAAAACCATGGCCGGAAAACTCGCCAACGAGATCATGGATGCCGCCAACGAAACCGGGGGAACGATCAAAAAACGGGAGGAAACGCACCGGATGGCCGAGGCGAACAAGGCCTTCGCGCACTATCGGTATTAACGAATCCCGCGGGCGGTAGACCGTACCCCTACCGCTAAAAATTCTGTCAAGAAAAGTATAGAATTGTAAATAGTGTAAAAAATTCCAGATAAAATCCCATCACTGGCAAATAGGCAAGGAGGTTGCTGTGGCACGGACTATCCCGCTAGAGAGAGTGCGGAACATCGGGATCGCGGCTCACATAGATGCGGGCAAAACAACGACGACGGAACGAATCCTGTTCTACACCGGAGTCGCCCACAAACTGGGTGAGGTCCACGACGGAACGGCGATCACCGACTGGATGGAACAGGAACGCGAACGCGGTATCACCATTACCGCCGCCGCGATCAGCACCAGTTGGCAAGACCATCGCATCAACATCATCGACACCCCCGGACACGTGGACTTCACCATCGAAGTAGAACGTTCCATGCGGGTACTCGACGGTGTGGTGGCGGTCTTCTGTTCCGTCGGTGGTGTGCAACCGCAATCGGAAACGGTTTGGCGGCAGGCCGATCGTTACAAAGTTCCCCGGATCGCTTTCATCAACAAGATGGACAGAACTGGCGCGAACTTCTATAAAGTGTACGAGCAATTGCGAGATCGCCTGAGAGCGAACGCCGTTCCGATCCAGATCCCCATCGGGGCGGAAAGCGAACTAAGCGGCATTGTCGATCTCGTCAAAATGCGTGCCTATATTTATAAGGACGATCTAGGAAAAGACATAGAAGAAACCGAGATCCCCGCGGATCTAGTGGAAATCGCCGATAAATTCCGCGTGCAGTTGGTGGAAGCCGTGGCGGAATCCGATGAAGAACTCCTAGAAAAATACCTAGAAGGCGAAGAACTGACCGAAGACGAGATCAAACGCGGTCTACGAGCGGGAACGGTCGCCGGGACGATCGTGCCGACGCTCTGCGGTTCGGCGTTCAAAAACAAAGGGGTACAACTGCTGTTAGACGCGGTAGTGGACTACCTCCCCTCGCCCCTGGATATCGCCGCCGTCAAAGGGCTTCTCCCCGACGGTACGGAAGCGACCCGGCCCGCCAAGGATGACGCGCCCTTCTCGGCCCTCGCGTTCAAGATCATGGCCGATCCCTTCGGTCGCCTGACCTTCCTGCGGGTGTATTCCGGCGTGCTATCCAAAGGAAGCTACGCCTACAACTCCACCAAAGGAATCAAAGAACGGATCTCCCGTTTGATCGTTCTCAAATCCAACGAACGGATCGAGGTGGACGAACTGCGCGCCGGGGATCTGGGCGCGGCGATCGGTCTGAAAAACACCATCACCGGGGATACCCTCTGCGATGAGAACAACCCGATTATCCTCGAATCCCTCTTCATCCCCGAACCGGTGATCTCCGTGGCGGTCGAACCGAAGACCAAACAGGACATCGAGAAACTCGGCAAAGCCCTACAAGCTCTGTCCGATGAAGATCCCACCTTCCGGGTGAAAGTCGATCCCGAAACGAACCAAACCGTGATCGCCGGGATGGGTGAACTGCACCTAGAAATTCTGGTCGATCGGATGTTGCGGGAGTACAAGGTAGAAGCCACCGTCGGCGCGCCGCAGGTCGCCTACCGGGAAACGATCCGCAAACCCGTCCGCGCGGAAGGGAAATTCATCCGTCAGAGCGGTGGGAAAGGCCAGTACGGTCACGTCGTGATCGAACTCGAACCCTCCGAACCCGGTAAGGGCTTTGAATTCGTCTCGAAAATCGTCGGTGGCTCGATTCCCAAAGAATACATCGGTCCGTCCGAACAGGGGATGAAAGAAGCTTGCGAATCGGGGATCGTGGCGGGATATCCCGTGATCGACCTGAAAGTCACCCTCGTCGATGGCTCGTTCCACGATGTGGACTCCTCGGAGATGGCCTTCAAGATCGCCGGTTCGATGGCGATTAAAGAAGCGGTGATGAAAGCTTCCCCCGTTCTGCTAGAACCGATGATGAAAGTCGAGGTGGAAGTCCCCGAAGACTTCATCGGGAACGTGATCGGCGATCTCAACTCCCGTCGGGGGCAGATCGAAGGTCAAGAAACCGAGGGAGGAATCGCCAAAGTGGCCGCCAAAGTTCCCCTGGCGGAAATGTTCGGTTACGCGACCGACATCCGCTCGAAAACCCAAGGCCGCGGGATCTTCACGATGGAGTTCAGCCATTACGAGGAAGTCCCCCGCAACGTCGCCGAGACGATTATCGCCAAGAGCAAAGGGAACGGCTAACGCGATCGGTAGGGGCGGGGTCTCCCCGCCCGATCGGGAGTCGGGAGAATCCTCGCGATTGTCCTCTCTCTCCCCGAAAACCAGAAGATAAGAAAACAAAGGAACAGTAGATCAATGGCACGCGCTAAATTTGAACGGACGAAACCCCACGTAAACATCGGCACGATCGGTCACGTTGACCACGGCAAAACCACCCTGACCGCCGCGATCACCATGACCCTCGCCGCTCTCGGGAAAGCCCAGGCGAAGAAATACGACGAGATCGACGCGGCTCCCGAAGAAAAAGCCCGCGGGATCACCATCAACACGGCTCACGTTGAATACGAGACCGAAGGCCGTCACTACGCCCACGTTGACTGTCCCGGACACGCGGACTACGTGAAAAACATGATCACCGGTGCCGCTCAGATGGACGGCGGTATCCTCGTGGTTTCCGCCGCGGACGGCCCCATGCCCCAAACCCGCGAGCACATCCTTCTCGCCCGTCAGGTCGGGGTTCCTAACCTGGTCGTGTTCCTCAACAAAAAAGATATGGTGGACGACGAGGAATTACTCGAACTCGTGGAACTGGAAGTGCGCGAACTTCTCAGCAATTACGACTTCCCCGGAGATGACATCCCCATCATCGCCGGTTCCGCGAAAGAAGCGCTCGACTACATGACCAAAAATCCCAAAGCCCAAAGAGGGGAAAACGAATGGGTAGACGCGATCTACCAACTCATGGACGCGGTGGATAGCTACATCCCCGATCCCGAGCGCGACGTGGATAAACCCTTCCTGATGGCGGTTGAAGACGTGTTCTCGATCACGGGTCGGGGAACCGTCGCCACGGGTCGGATCGAGCGCGGGAGAGTCAAAGTCGGTGACAACGTGGAGATCGTCGGCATCAAAGATACCCGCAGTACCACCGTTACCGGGATCGAGATGTTCAAGAAGAGCCTCGAAGAAGGTTTGGCGGGAGACAACGCCGGGATGCTTCTCCGCGGTATCCAGAAAGACGACATCGAGCGCGGCATGGTTATCGCCAAACCCGGCACGATCAAACCCCACACCAAGTTCGAGGGGGAAGTGTACGTTCTCACTCAAGCGGAAGGTGGCCGTCACACGCCGTTCTTTAAAAACTACCGTCCCCAGTTCTACGTTCGGACGACCGACGTGACGGGAACGATCACCGACTACACCGCCGACGACGGTAGCGCCGTAGAAATGGTCATGCCGGGAGATCGGATCAAAATGACCGTGGAACTGATCAACCCGATCGCTATCGAACAAGGTATGCGTTTCGCTATCCGCGAGGGTGGTCGTACCATCGGTTCCGGTGTCGTTTCTAAAATTCTCAAGTAGGCCGACCTACTGATTAACGGGGCGGTGAGCGAAAGCCGCTCCGTTTCTCGTCTTTATCCCGTACCTTGACAATTCGACCGGTAAAATTATGGCCACCTTACAGCAACAGAAAATTCGGATTCGTTTGAAAGCTTTCGATCGACGCTTACTCGATACGTCCTGTGAAAAGATCGTCGATACTGCCAATAGAACTAATGCCACGGCGATCGGCCCGATTCCCCTACCGACGAAACGGAAAATTTATTGTGTCCTGCGCTCTCCTCACGTTGACAAGGACTCTCGCGAACATTTTGAAACCCGTACCCATCGCCGCATTATCGACATCTATCAACCTTCCTCGAAAACGATCGACGCTTTGATGAAACTCGATCTTCCCGCGGGGGTGGACATTGAAGTGAAACTCTAAATCTGAAAAAGAGATGTTAGTAATAACATCTTTTTTTTACAACATTTTTTATGGATAGCTATAGCAATACGCCTCACG
Source organism: Pannus brasiliensis CCIBt3594 (assembly GCF_036688125.1). Classification (NCBI taxonomy): domain Bacteria; kingdom Bacillati; phylum Cyanobacteriota; class Cyanophyceae; order Chroococcales; family Microcystaceae; genus Pannus; species Pannus brasiliensis. The sequence goes on from NZ_JBAFSM010000041.1 coordinate 8,912, forward strand.
GTTAGGGCGTACATTTGTTTCGACAACCCTGGAATCTCCTTTCCGTTTACGGTTCCCTCAAGGGCGGGCTCGCGATGTCCTAATCATCTAACGTAGTGCTATATCAGTTTTTATACCGATCGAAGGTAAGGGCTTTTTTCGGCTCTCCAGGATAGCGGGTGAAGAATTTTCACTTTTTTTTCTTATCGAGATAAGGCTAACACGGCGATACAGATTCCTAAACTCAAACCGACCACGACTTGAAAGGGGGTGTGGCCGATCAGTTCCTTTAAGCGTTCCTCGTTGAATTCCTTACCTTCTTGAAACATCTCGTCGAGGAGCTGGTTGAGGATGCGGGCTTGTTTTCCCGCGGCCTGACGGACCCCGGCCGCGTCGTACATGACGATCACCGCGAATAGGCTGGCGATGGCGAATTCGGGGCTAGACCAACCCGTTTCTAGCCCCACGCCGGTCGCTAACGCCCCGACGAGGGCGGAATGGGCGCTCGGCATTCCCCCGGAAGAAACGAGATAGCGTAAACTGATCTTCCCGTCGCGGAACAGTTCGATGATCGCTTTTAATCCTTGCGCGATACCACAGGCTAAAAGAGAGACTAGCAGTATTTGATTGTGGAAGACCTGCCCGAAGTCCTGCATGATCTCGCTGTAGTGATTAGTTTTTACGGCTGACGATATAACGGGCGATCGCTCTCAGGGGTTCCGCGGCCGGGCCGTAGACGCTCAAGCGCTCGATCGCTTCCTCCACGAGTTCCCGCGCTCGCGACATCGATCCCTCGATACCCCAAAGACTCGGATAGGTGGCTTTTTGTGCCTGGAGGTCTTTTCCGGCGGTTTTGCCCAATTCTTCGGTGGTGGCGGTGATATCGAGGACATCATCGACGATCTGGAAGGCCAGTCCGATATTTTTCGCGTACCGGGTGAGTCGATCGATATCTTCCGGACTCGCGCCGGCCAGGATCGCCCCGGAAACGACGGAAGTTTCTAACAGCGCCCCCGTTTTGAGCGTGTGAATAAAGCTGAGGGTTTCGGCGGAAATATCGGGTTTTCCTTCCGATTCGAGGTCTAGTACCTGTCCGCCGACCAAACCGGCCGCCCCGACCGTGCGACCGAGACGGGCGAGTACGTCAATAATTTGTAAGGGGGGAACACCGCGGGTACGCGTGGCCACGTACTCGAACGCGTAAGCTAACAGACCGTCCCCGGCCAAAATAGCGATATCTTCGCCGAAAACTTTGTGATTGGTTAATTTTCCCCGACGGTAATCGTCGTTGTCCATCGCGGGGAGATCGTCGTGGATCAGGGACATGGTGTGGATCATTTCCAGCGCGCAGGCCGTGGGTAGGGCCATCTCGATCGATCCCCCGCTTAACTCGCAGGACGCGAGACATAAGATCGGCCGGAGGCGTTTCCCTCCCGCGAGCAGGGAATATCGCATAGCCTCGTAAATTTTCGCCGGATCGCCGATCGGGAGCGATCGATCCAGCGCCTCCTCGACGATCGCCGCGCGTTCCTGTAGGTAGGAAGCTAAAGAGAAGGTTTCGGCTTGCCCGATCTTTCGTGCTTGTTCCCCGGTAGTAACCATGTCTATCTGTCTCGAACCGACTGTCTTTACAACTATACAGGAAACGAGACCCCGAATCGACATCGCGCTCGGGAGAGGGAATCGACCTCCTGTTAAAATCAAAAATCTCTGGTCGGGACAGGATTCAGGAGTCAGGATTCAGGAGCCAGGAGGAGGAAGGAGAAGTAAAGAGCTTTTCAAGGTATAAAACTCTTTTTTGTCGGAAATATTCTTGAAATTGTATTTTTTAAGTTAAATTCGGCTGTAAACTCTCACTTTTTCGGCAGGGGGAATCAACGATAAAAGGGAATGATAATCTGGATTAACTTCTGTAGCCGCCTCAAGGCGATTAATTGACGAATTTTCGGGTTAATTTCGGGAGGATAGGGACTGGTGGCGATTTCTTCCCGTAATAGCGCGTATTCCGCCGCGGTAAGGGGGCGATTGTCGAGAGGAGATCGGGCCTCGGTGATGATTTCCGTCCGCGCTACCTCTTCCGGGATCTCCTCGGGAGGCGGTAATTGTGCCAGAATCGGTTTTCCCGAGGAGAAAAGGCCGATCGTGGCGAGAATGATTATTTTATCCGCTTTCATATTTTAAATCCTCGCGATCGCTTAAAAATCGATTTATGTAAAGATAGGGAACGATCGATCGACATTTGACAACTTTATAACGTTATCGTTCCTGTTTCTGGTTTCTCGATGCGTTACGCTTCGCTAAACCACCCTATAGTCTGCCTCCCGCCTCCTGCCTCCTTAAAATCCCGGTGGTAAAGGTTCGCGACATTGCCGGTGGATCTCCTCGATTTTATCGAATAACCAGGGATAGTTCTGACGGTAGCGGGGGAGTAAGGCTAGGGGACTCAGTAAGCCTGAAGCGGCGATATCGGCGACGCTGAGGGAGTTTCCGACGAGGTAGGGTCGCTCTTTCCAGATAGAGAGGATAAAGAGCGCGTTTTCCAGTCGCTCGCTCGCGAGTTTCACCGTCGCGGGGGTGATTTTATACTGTCGGCGGACGACGTTGATCACCAGTTGACTCGATAGGGAGGGATCGATCGATTTTCCCTCCCCGGCGCGATAATCGTAGTAGACGAAGCGCGTCGCCACCCCGATACTTTCATCGAGCCAATCTTCGAGTAACCAAGCTTGTCGGCGATCGCTTTCCGCTTCGGGAACGAAGGATCGATCGGGGGCGTATTTTTCCAAATATCGTAAAATTCGGGTTGAATCCGCCACGACTTCCGGCTGTCCCGACTCTTCGGGCAATAGCACCGGAAGGGTGGTTAACCCACCGGTGAGCGGTTTGAGTTTGAGCGCGTGTAGTCCGGGGGTTAGGTTCTCGACTCGATACTCGATTCCCTTGTATCCCAGGGCTAAACGGGCTTTGCGGCAGTAATGGGAGGTGCTGAATTGAAGTAATCGCATGGATCGTGTCGCGGTAGGGAAATATCCCGATATTCTGGCGAGTCAGCGGGGTTAGAAGCCGGGAATCGGTGGGCGATCGAGGATTTCCCGCCTTAAGCGAAGATTTTTTTGAGGGAGTCAAAACCCGCTTGAAAAACTCCCTCACCGATTAACTGTATCAAACTCGGTTCTTGTGAGGGGTCGCAGTCGAAGTTCGCCGTCCATAGCGCGTAGGTGCGATCGCCGTCGGTAATCGGTTTCAGGTTTAAGGTGGCCACGTAGTTTTTTACGGGCATGGGAGCTTCTAAAATGGAGTAGGTGCAGGAATAATCGACATCGCTTAATGCTAGTAACTTTTCTCGGATATTTCCGCCGCTTTTTAGGTTAAAGTTGCGAATACAACCGACTCGATCGCTCGGTTCCCCGTTTTCGATATAACTATCGGCGATCGCCGGATGCCAGGCGGGAAGCGCGTTAAAATCCCGGATTTTCCCCCAAACCGCATCGATCGGCGCGTCGATCGTGGAACTGATCAAAATTCTGGTCATCGTATTTCACTCGGATTTCTGGCTATTTTTTCGATATTACTCCAGAATGGCGAGCGATCGACGGATGGAACTCTCGAAACTTTTATCGATCGGTAGAACCGTTTACTTGTTCATGGTTGGTTTGAGGAGCGAAACCCGAGCCATGAGAAAAGATTTTCAAGTCGATCGAGAATCGCGAGCGCTGTTGCCGTATTTTCTATCCTACCGCGTGTCGCCGATGAGAATAAACGGAGACCGGAAATAGGGAGGGCGATCGATCTGGCTAAGTTTAGTCGGTTGCGTGGCTTTAATCTTACCTAATTTCTGGCTGGAAATTCTGATAGAAACCGATAAATTATTTTTGTATAAAAATTTTTATTTTTCGCTAGGGTAGCCTAACCGGTTTACTCGTTAAGGGGATGATCGTTGATCGTTTACCCCATCTTAACCCGCGCGAGAAAGTTCGAGCGATCGTCTCGCCGGAAATTCTCAACACGGAAAGTTTTACCCGTCCGTAACGCGACATCGCGATTAAATTAGCCCGCGAGTCCGGAAAACAAGCTTTAGAAAATCTTCGATCGATTATCGATCGCTTTCGAGACCGCTTACCCGGATTTATGAGGTTCGATCCCCGTAGAAACCGATTCTACCGGAATTAGATCCTCGGTAGAATCGGCATCGGTGAGAGCGATTATTGAAGAGCGATCTATTTTTAGGGAATACGCGTTCTCAAATCTCTCGCGAGCCGTCAACCGCGGAACCGATTTTCCGGGGACGAGAGAGATAGTTAGCGATCGCTTTCCCAGGATTCCCCACCGATCAGATCGATTACCCGATCTCTCGGTAAAAAATCGTTTTCTTCTAATTCTCCCTCGATACAGCGCCACTCGCCGCTCGAAAAATACTGACAGAGCGTGTACAGCTTCTGCTGGCGACTGACGCGACCTTTTTCGACTAAATGGCGGGTTTCCTCTCGAATCGTCTCGATCGAATAACCCCGGTTGATTGCCTGCATTTTCCGATCCCCTGTTCTCGATACGCTATTTTTTATCGCTCCCGGAAGTCTTATCCCGTACTTTATCCGGCACTTTATAGTATAGGCTTTTCCGGGTGAGAAATCCGTGAAAGGGGGCAGGCGGAAAGCCCGGACTCTCGCGATACGCTTTTCCCCTTGAAAAGAGGAGCTTATATCCGATTGGCTTCGGACAAGCTCGATTATCGTCCGCTTAATTTCACCGCGCCGATACCGCCGAAATATAGCCCCATCACCGCGCCCGCGAGGAGGGATTGCGTGAGAGGATCGGTAGAGGGGGTTAAAACCGCGCCCAGAATCACCGCGCCTAGCACCACGTAGCGCCATCCCGATAACATCTGTTTCGAGGAGAGAATGCCCAGAAAACTTAACACCAGTTGAATGACGGGAATCTGAAAGGCGAGTCCCGTACTGAAGAGCAGGAGTAAAACGAACTCGAAATAGCGATCGATCGACCAAGCCTGCTCGACCACATCCTCGCCGTAGGTGATAAAAAAGTTTAAAGCGGCGGGAATCAGGGCGATATAGGCGAAAACCAACCCCGCGAAGAATAAAACGCTCGATCCCAACACCACGGGGCCGATTAAACGGCGCTCGCGACGGGTTAACCCCGGCAGGACGAAGAGGATAATCTGTAGGAGGATGACGGGACTGGCGATCAGTATCCCACTATAGCCCGCTACCTTCAGGGAGACGAAAAAGAATTCCCCCGGCGCGAGTTGCAGGAATTTCACGCCTTTCGCGGGAACTTCCAAGATCTGCACGAGGGGTTTGACGAAGACGAAACATCCCGCGCACCCCACCGCGACGGCGATGAGCGAGTAAAAAATCCGGCGGCGCAATTCTTCGAGGTGATCGAATAGCGACATCTCGACTTCGCCGGGAAGTTCATCGAGGGGATCGATCGTTTCTCGCTCTAGGGGAGTTTGCACTTCTGGGGATGTCATGGTTGGTTCCGTAGCGCTCGACAAGACAGGGATAAAGAGCTTTTTTGCAAAATTGACCGATAAAGCCAAGAATCGAGAATTTGTAGATAGTAAGATCGATTCGATCGTTTTTTTTACGGTAATTATTCTGGATTCCTCCCGGACGTTCCCTATCCACGCGAGAGATCCGGGCAAAAAAGCTATTACCCATCCTATCGCATCGATCGACGAGATCCCCCTCTCGGAAAATTTGCTATAGTATAGGCAATTACCGACTGTTTTGGTAAAATCAACCATAAAGAGGCAACGTGTTCACCACTCTCCAGAAGCCCGTTCGATCGAGCCTACCCGACGACCTATTTACCGCGATTAACGACCTAAAAAAGAAATTAAACGCCGTCATTCTCGCCCACTACTACCAAGACCCGGATATACAGGACATCGCGGACTATATCGGCGATTCTCTAGGGTTATCGCGGCAGGCCGAGCGGACGAGCGCCGACGTGATCGTGTTCGCGGGGGTTCATTTCATGGGAGAAACCGCCAAGATTCTCAACCCCGATAAATTGGTACTTTTGCCCGATCTCGACGCGGGATGCTCGCTCGCCGATAGTTGCCGTCCGGAAGAATTCGCCGAATTTAAAGCGAGATATCCCGATCATCTGGTGGTTTCCTATATCAATTGCAGTGCCGAGATCAAGGCGATGAGCGATATTATCTGCACCAGTTCCAACGCGGTGGATATCGTGCGCCAGATCCCCGAAAACCGGCCGATTATCTTCGCTCCCGATCGAAATTTAGGGCGTTACGTCATGGAACAGACGGGGCGGGATCTGGTTCTCTGGCAGGGAAGTTGTATCGTCCACGAGACCTTTTCCGAGCGCGCGATCGTCCGTTTGAAAGTCGAGCGTCCGGACGCGTCGGTGATCGCCCATCCCGAATGCGAACCCCCCGTCCTGCGTCACGCGGACTATATCGGTTCTACCACCGCGTTATTAAAACACGCGCGCCAAAGTTCCGGGAAAACTTTTATCGTGGCGACGGAACCGGGTATCATTCACCAGATGCGAAAAGAAGCGCCCGATAAGACGTTTATTCCCGCGCCGGCGATGAATCATTGCGCCTGTAACGAGTGTCCCTATATGCGGTTGAACACGCTAGAAAAACTCTATCTGTGTATGCGCGATAAAACCCCGGAGATCACCCTTCCCGAAGCGATCCGCGAGAAGGCGCTCCGTCCCATCCAGCGAATGCTAGAAATGTCCGCGTGAGGTTTTATAATACCGAAAAGGTATCGGGCGATCGATCGCCTTCGATCGGGGGTTTCCGGGAAAATTTATCCCCGCGCCCGTTCGCTTCGGCGAGCGGGTGGAACGAACCGCGGGGGTAAGGAAAACCCGGAGATCGATCGCTCCTAATTCCTATTAATCGATCCCGCGAAGAACGGGAGGGCCGATCGATAGGGAATGGCTCTCTTTTTGCCGGATTGTCATGGACGGTTAGCCTCGATCGCTATCCGTTTCAGGGAGATTTTTCGCCCTAGAAAAACATACATAAATTTTTACAAAAAGCTTTCGTAATGTAAAATACAGTCGGTACGGTTGATGGTATGGTTAACTGAAAGACACGAAAATCATCTCCGGCGAATCGGACGCGAAGCGTTGTTCTAGAGCGATCGTCGAGGGGTTTCGAGTTCTCGCCGTCAGGTAAATTACCGTCTACCGACTCTAATGAAAATGAAGATTTTGTTCGTATTTCTCGGAATTACGAGCGCGATTGTCGTGGGCTTTCCCTCCCTAGGGCAAAGAATATCGATCGAGCCACAATTTTTCGTTTCGTGCAACAATAATAGTCTCGGGTTTATCTCTTTCGAGAAATGTCGGGAATCGATCGAACCCGGTCAACCCGGTTCTCTCCACTTCACCGATTCCGAACGTTTATTAGTCGATCGATTGAAAACCGCTCTCGGCGACATTAAGGTGACTGTCCGGGAAGAATCCTGTGAATCTCGAAAAGGAACGACCCTGTACGGCAGTTATAATGACGAAACGAAAAAACTGATTCTCTGTCAGGGCGCTCTGGCCAATTCGCGAGCGTACATCGATACCCTCGCGCACGAGAGTTGGCACGTCGTACAGGATTGCCTCAACGGGATGGAAACGAACAATTCGATCGCGTTGAGCGAGAAAAATCCGAGTTTTTTCGCGCGGATTCAAGGGGATATCCCGGAGCGAATTTTAGATGACGTGAAGAAACTGTATCCCGAAGAAAAACAAATGACCGAATTAGAGGCGAGATTCATGGAAAAACAACCGAATGAGGTGTGGAAAGCCTTGAAAGCTTGCGCCACTCGCTCCCGATAATGTTCAAGGTCGCTCGATCGGGTAGAGATTTCCCGATCGAGTCTTTCGAGTAGCGAACGGCTATCGCGTCAAGATACCGATCGCTTTTGTTTCCCGATTTTCCAGAAAGCCTAAAATAACGGGGAACAGCCCGATCGAAAAAACAATAGAGAAATTTTTCACCGATTATCTATACTCGACGCGATCGTGTCTCGCCCTTTCTCCCCGTGACCTCGAACCGATTTTCCCCCGTGAATCGAATCGACCCGCGATCGATAGATTTCCGACGATTCGGGGGAAAGAATCGATCACTCTTCCGGGGATCGATCGCTCGTTTTCGGACTACTCTCGCGCAGAACGTAATCCATCAATCGATCGAGACGGTCGATCGCCGCGTTAGCCGTATTCAAGCGATCCTCTAATCTTTCCACGAAACGGGTCAACTGTAATTGAGAGTCCGCCAACTGTTTCACCGCGACGGCCAGATTCGATTGATTCTGGGTGAGAATTTCCTGGGCGCGGATCAACTGATCCTGCTGTTGTTCCATCTTCTCGAAAATATCCAGGAAATTCTGGTGGGAACGGGCGATTAACCGCTGATGCTCTTCCAATCGCGTGACGCGTCCGACGAGATCCGCGGGGATCGTCGCCATCTCCAACCGTGAGGGATCGACAGACATGAATACTTCCTAGCGAGACTGACGCTATTCTAGCAAGACCATCCCGGAGGGGCGATCGATTCCCCGCTCCCGTGTTATGATCGACGTAGAATTATAAAGTTTTGTAACAAAAAACCTTGACTTCCATCCTCGCTTCCCAAGACCTACCGGGCCTAGACCGAAAATGGTACTCCCTGTCCCCGCTCTGGCAAGGTGGGGAAGAAGTCGTCCAACGAGGTTTACCCCATAGTCAACTCGCCCCCCCGTGGCAGATTCTCCTCTTGGGGGACGGTTCCCCGACCCGTCACCTGCAACTTCTCACCGGGGAGAAAACCGAGGTGGACGTGATCGATATGTCCCTCGTCGGCGACGGGGACGATGGCGCGCCGGAGAGAATCGGCGCGATCGCCGAACCCCGATTACGCCGTCAGGTGTGGCTGAGAACCGCCTCCGGTCAGAGACTCGCCTACGCGGCCTCCTGGTGGAACGCGGGCCGGGTGGACGAGTACCTACAGAACCGCTCTCTCCCCATCTGGGAGAGTTTATCGCGCCTGCATACCGAGTTGTATCGCGACGTGCGGGGCATCTATTACGGTCACTCGCGAGAGTTAGAAATCGCTTTCGCCCAAAAGGGTCCGTTTTGGGGTCGTCACTATCTTTTCTGGCACGCCCGCGAACCACTAACCCTAATTTACGAGGTTTTTTCGCCCTATTTGCGTAAATATCTGGGCGAAATGACCGCCGGATAGCAGACATTTCCCGGTTATTTTTTCGGATCTAATCGCGTGTTCCGTCCCGTATTATCGGTTCGGTACGTCCACGTTTTCCCATTGTCGGTGAGGACGATCTCCCATCCCTCCACCAGTGCCTGGGTACAGAGTTCGTCGGGTCGCGGTAATCCCAGACAACCATCCGGCCAGGTTCGCGGGGTCGCCGATCGCACCTGTAACCGTTCCGCCGGAATTCCCGCTCGTTGACCGGCCGCCTGACGGGTGGCCGCGACCACCGGCGCGGGAGGTTGTCGGTTCGCGGCCGAGGCGAGAACCGGCGCGCCCGAAAACAGTAAACAGATCGCCAACACGAGCGTCAGGCCGAACGTTCCGCCGCCCACTCGTCGAGTACGGTCGGAGAGGAAAAAGATTTCGACAGATTTTTTTACAGGGACCATGTTTACAATACCCTCGATTATGGGAACTCTAATCCTAAGTCTACTGTTTGTTACCGTTCGCCTACTTTCAGCCTAGCGTGAATATGTTTCCCTCACGGTTCCCGATCGAATCGCCCCCCGCCGAGCTTGCCTTTCTCGCTCAAGTGAACTCTCCAGAACCCGCGCCCGCTACTCCCTCGGAGAACTCGTTCTGGATGTATAGCACGATCGGGCTGTCGCTCGCTCTCGTCGGTTTATTGATTTACGGGAAACTCGCGCTCGATCGAGTCAAAAAAGAAGTTAAATTCGAGCAATTTAAAAATCAAGATTTGAAGAAAAAGCTTAAATTGTCTCTCCATACCATCAAAAAGATGGAAACCAACCCCGATCTCGTCCACTCTAGGTCTTTTAACCTAGATTATTTACGAATGAGGATGGACGAGGAAGTGTTTCACTACGTCATCGTCAATCAGATCAAGATGAAAATCACCCAGGTCATCGGGGAAGCCCTGCGACCGAATACCGCGAAAAATTCCGTGGGAATCGTCGGGGGGGGACGACAGATCGACGAGAATTTCGATGTCACCTACGAGGTGGAGACCCAAGAGGGAAAATGGAATAAAGGGGTTTTATTCCGCATCCAGATCAAGCTGACGAAACTCCCCACCCAAACCAGTACGGCAACGGTTAACGAGATTATCGACTGCGTGGAGAAATTTCTCTCGGCGGATTCCGAACACGATACCTGGCAACCGGCCATTCACGGTCAGGTAGTTGTCATCAGTTGGGATCAGAAAGCGAAACCCACCCCGTTACTGGTCTTGGAGCAATCCGAGGAAGGGGTGAACCTCGGCACCCGCGTTAAAGCCCTGCCGACCACCGCGCCCATCGCGACCGATCCCGATTAAAATAAAAATCGAACTAAACGATCGCTAGACGGGCTTATGTTTTCTTTTCTGGTAAGGTGGGTCATCACCGCCGTATCCTTGGTGATCACGGCGTATCTGGTACCGGGTATCAAGATCGACAGTTTCGGGGTGGCTTTACTGGCCGCCGTCGCCCTGGGCTTGATCAACGCGATCGTCCGTCCGATCCTGGTGTTATTAACCCTGCCGTTAACGATCCTGACCCTGGGATTATTTATCTTCGTGATTAACGCGCTGTCCTTTTCTCTGGCTTCCTATTTTATTCCCGGATTTCATGTAAGCTCTTTTTTCGCCGCGCTGTTCGGATCGATCGTGGTCTCGATCGTGTCGGGAATTTTAAATCATTTTTTCGCCAACGATTAACCCGCGCCGTCCTTGTCATTCCCTCGGGTGTCGATGTCGTCAAGACTCTCGAAATCGCTCGATTCTCGGTTCCCGACGACAGGCCCGAAAAACTTAATCCTCGGAGAATTCACCGGGAGCGATCGCTCGATCGCTCCCGGTAAAACTGGGAAGGTTTTCACTCTTTCGCCCGATGAGGATAAGTAAAGAATAATTCGCCCCCGAAAACTTATCCGAAACCGATCGATACGATCGCGATCGTACCGCGCTATCCGGAACGACGTTCGCTCTAAGTACCCCGACAAAATTAAAATCACATTTTGATAACCCTATGGTCTATTGCCTATTGCCTGTCTCAACTAGGAAATTGATTTTGTACGACCACTCACGGCCTCTTAAAAACCGATCGCTCGATGTTATCCGGGAAAAAGGCTGTAAGCGGTTCCCCGTCTAAACGAACCGTTCGCGATCGCTCGATCGATCCCTCTCGCGAAAAATCTACCGATCGTTTCCCGTTCACACGATCGGGAAAAAACAGCCATTTTCGGATGATAGTTAAAATAATTTACGCGCGATCGGGAATTTTAGTACAATAGTGATAGAGGTTTCGAGAAACACGGATCATGTCTTTAGTTGTCGAACAACTGATCTACAGTAGTTTCGAGCGGGTGGGATTTAAATACATCGCCAGCGCGAATATACCGCTATCTATCCAGCAAGTTTTCTCTCAAAATATCGTCTCCCGATTATGGGATACTTACAATCCTCCCCCGAGGAATCATAAAGGAGTTTATCTCTACCAGATCGCCCGCGATAAAACCCTATTCGGCTGGCTAAGGCATGACGGCACTGACGAGTTCGGTAGATTAGATGTTCCCTACTTTCATGGTTATTACCTGACGGAAACCCTAGACTCGCAGTTACTGGTTAAAGTTCTCGCCTGTTTGGAAGCCGGGCCGATGGAGCGGTTCGCGAGAAATCAACCCGTGATCCTGAGCGATCGGGTCGAGATCCCCGATCACTATCGCTCCGACACTTTCGACATGGGCATCAAACTCTCGAAAGATATCCGTTTGTTCAGCCACCGTCAACTACGCGAGGGAAAATTATTACAGTGGTACGTGTCGGCCAAAGAGACCGTATCCCCCCCGAAAAAGCCGACGAACGGTTCCCGCGAGAGCGCCCTCGCCAAAATCGAGACCGATTCGATCGCTCCCGTCCATACCTCGGAAATCGAGCGGGTCGTTCGGGAATTAATGGCGAAACCGATCTCGATCGAGGGAATCGCCCTCGTTTCGCCGGAAGGACAACCCCTCATGCCGGCCATCGGCATCGAGGAAAATAGTTCCCTACTTCTCTCGGGAACCATGTTATATCTAGCCAACAACACCCTAGAAGAATTAGCCTGGGATAGTGTCGAACAGATCGCCATCCGCGGCCGGCAGGGAAACCTGATCTTAACCGCCTGCACGTCGGAAGCTTATTTACTGGTCAAAACCGGTAGAGTGGTATCGGGACTGATCGAGGCGGAGATCCGGAAAACTAGGGCGAAATTACGAATCCTCCTGGGAAATTCCCTCCCGTCTAACGAATCTTCCCCTTCTCCCCCGTTCAAAGCCCGGTTCGATTCTTCGAGAACCGTCTCCCCGCTCGATACGGTCTTCTACGATCCCGATGACGCGGACGCGGACGCGGACGCGACCCGGCTCGAACGACGGTAAAACCGACGGGAAAACGCTCGCTATCCGGGGCGCGAACGGCGGACGGCTCACTTACCCCGCGCCGCGACGCTCATGAATCAGGTAACGCTCACCGTCGAAGGAAAAAAAGAACGAATAGACGCTTGGATAGCGGAAAAAATCCCCGAATTATCGAGATCGAGAGTACAGAAACTGATAGAAGACGGAAATATCCAGCTAAACGGGCGGATTTGTACCGATAAAAAAGTAAAAGTAGCCGATGGCGATCGCCTGTCCGTCACCATTCCCGATAGCCAACCCCTCGAACTCGTCGCCGAGGCGATCGATCTCGCGATCCTCTACGAAGACGACGATCTCGTGATTATCGATAAACCCGCCGGTTTGGTCGTCCATCCCGCTCCCGGACACGAATCGGGAACCCTCGTTAACGCTATTCTCCACCATTGCCCGAATATCGCCGGAATCGGCGGCGTACAGCGTCCCGGTATCGTTCACCGCCTCGATAAAGACACGACCGGCGCGTTAGTCATCGCCAAGACCGATCGCGCCCACCAACACCTACAGGCGCAGTTAAAGGCGAAAACCGCCCGCCGGGAATATCTCGGCATCGTCCACGGCGCGCCGAAAACCGAGAGCGGCACGATCGATCTCCCCGTCGGTCGCCACCGAAGCGATCGCCAGAAAATGGCCGTGGTTCCCCCCGAAAAAGGCGGTAGAAACGCCGTCACCCACTGGCAGGTGTTAGAAAGGCTGGGAAACTATAGTCTCCTCCAATTCCGCCTAGAAACGGGCAGAACCCACCAGATCCGGGTTCATAGTAGTCAGATCGGCTATCCGATCGTCGGCGATCCCGTCTATAGTTCGGGACGCTCGATCGGCGTGAATCTCCCCGGCCAGTTACTCCACGCGCGCCGGTTGATCCTGGAACATCCCGTCACGGGGGAATCGATCGAGGCGATCGCCCCGATCCCGCCGATTTTCAGCAAGGTTCTCGACATTTTACGGGCGAAAGTAGGCGGGGCGGGGAAAAGCGGCCCGGCGAACGCGCTCTTTTAAGGTTTCGTGGTTAATTCTCTGAGGATTTCGGCGGCGATCGAGGCACTCCGGCGAATGCGCTCGCTCTCGGATAACGTCCGCCAATCCCGCGTGTTTTTGACCGGAGGGGTTCCCTCGTCGCGTAGGGCGAGCGCGTGGGGACGGGCGAAAACCTGTAGATCTTCGTCTAACCACTTCGGAAAAAGGGGATGGATACAGGCTACCAGACGATCTAGGGGATCGATCGGTCGATCGATGAGGGTTTCCGCCGACTCGATCAGCCGGGTCAGGTATTCGCTGGGGAGTAAGGGGGCGAATCGATCGAATAGCGAGGTTCGGCCCGTCCCGTTCTCGATCGCGTCCCAGCGCTGTTGTAGGGTGGCGAAAAACGTCGCGGATCGATCGAGAATTTCCCCTTCTTCCGAACCATCGAGGAGGGAAAACGCTTCCTCTCGTTCTCGAAATATCGCCTCGGTGTTCGGATCGGCGAGATCCCACGGGTACGCGGTCTCTTCTTCGTCGAGCAAAACCGAGAGGAGATCGTCGGCGATGGTTCGGGGTAGGGAATGGGAACTCATAAAAAACTCCTTGACTTAGCCAAGCGCGGGTGTTCGGGAACTGTTCTCCAGTAACTACAGCGAGAATCCGTTAATTCCCGAAGAAAGTTTACCGGATTTTCCCGATCGATCCGGTTGGAAGCCATTTTTCGCTCGGTTCGCTCTAGAGAGGTTCCGTTCGATAGTTTTCGGTGAATAGTTCGGGAATTCGATCGGCCGGAACGATCGTCACTTTGCCGTTTTCCGAGATGGCGATCGATTCCCCGAGTTGACGATGCCGCTCGATCGCGCGCGCGATCGCCTGTTTCACTCCCGCGTCGATTTTTTGATGAAGTTCCGACAAAGTTGACTCAGGAGTTACTATCGTTTCGGATTCGATTCCAGATTTCGGGGACATAAATCGCTGTTTCTCCTTCAGTATTTCGAGCGGCAATCAATCGAGAACGAGAGGAAGAGTTATCGTACACGATCCAAGTATTACATATCGGTAAGTAAAGTTGATAAAAATTGTTAACCCCTCTTTGATAGCGTCTTCGGATGGTATCTTCGGGGATGTTATAGCCGCCGGCGATCACTCTTTGACGGACTCGCTCGATCGCTAATTCGGGACTATTTAACCAGAAGTAAATCAGATTGACGGTATACCCTCTCGTCTGACAATCTCTCGCGAAGACGGCAAAAAAACGACTCGCGAGGGTTGTTTCAAAGGCGAAATTAACCCCGGAGTTCGAGAGCGTCTGTAACCTTTCTAACATCAATATTCCCGCGACGATCGCCATCGATTCGGGATTTAGCGGGGATAATCCTCTGGCGATCTCGTCGGCGTTTACATATTCAAAAGTATCGAGAAAATTCGGGAGTAACGTGAGGGCTACCGTGGTTTTTCCCGCGCCGTTCGCGCCCCCGATAATCTAGAGATCCGGCATAAATATTCACCGATTCAATATTTTAGGAAATGATTAATCCTGTTTTCTCTCACGAATCCAGCGACGGAAATCGCGTAAAGCGGAACTGGTTCCCTCGGAAAAAGCGATCGCTAAGAATCGCTCGATCGATTCGAGAACGGGAAAATCGAGAAAAGTAGGACTGATGGGAGAATCTAGATATTGACCGTCGCGTAAAATACTGATTTTTAACCGATTATTCTCGTATCGCCAGATTTCGGGAACCCCTAACGCTTCATAGGCGGATAATTGGGTTTTAGAAGTTACATCCACCTCGATCGCTAGGTCGGGTGGGGGATCGATCGCTAGGTCGATTCTTCGTTTCCCGATCATGCGCGAGGCGTTTTGAATAGAAAAGCAATCATCCGGTTCGATGCCCGCGTTCATATCTTGGCGTTTAAACGTTGTCGAGCCGTAGGGTTCCCAATCGATCGACAATTCATCGAGCAGAATCGCCAACAGATTCCCGATAATTACCTTGACCTTTTCGTGTTCCGGTAACGGCATGATAATCTCTAAAGTTCCTTGATAATAGGCGAGCCGGCTCGATCGAGATTCCCCTAACTCTTCTAAAATCTCCTCGAACTCGCGCCAACCGATGCCCGTCAGGAAAACGCGGCCGCCCGCGGGAATCGTCACCTGTTTAAGCTGTAACGTTACCATAGCGATCGCCCTATCTCTTCCGCCTCAATCTAACACCTTTGCCCCGAGGCGAGGGATAAATTGTCGCTCCCGTTGCCGAAAAACACGGCTATTCTAGAAACAGACTGTCGATCGATCGCTCATGGGACTGCTTTCCCGCTATAAACATCTCCGCGTTTGGTTTAAATCCCGTCACTTCGGGCGGAGCGCGATCGATGAACGGTACGCCCTCGCGGTCGCTTGCGCCATCGGGATTCTCTCCGCCCTCGCCGCCATCATCCTCAAACTGGGAATCGGCTGGTTGGGAGGCTTACGAATCCAGTTCATTAATCAGTCCCATCCTTTTTTTGTCCTGCCCCTCGTCGGTTTCACCTCCGGGTATCTCGCCGGTTGGATTTTGGAGAAATTCAGCCCCGAGGCGGCTGGCGGGGGTATCCCCCAAGTCAAAGCGGCGCTCGCGAAATTCCCGATGGCCCTTTCCTGGCGCGTGGCGGTGGTTAAAATGATCGGCGCGATCCTGATTCTCGGGGGAGGCTTAACGCTGGGCCGGCGCGCTCCCACCGTCCATATCGGCGCGGCGTTAGCGGCGCAGTTGAGTAACTGGATTCCCACGTCCCCGGATCACCGTCGCCAGATGATCGCGGCGGGCGCGGCGGCGGGATTGGCGGCGGGATTTACCACCCCCATCGCCGGGGTTCTGTTCGTGATCGAGGAATTGACGCGCGATGTCTCCAGCCTCACCCTAGAAACCGCGCTCGTCGCTTCCTTTATCGGGGCGGTGGTTTCCATGATGCTCCAGAATACGCCCCCGATGATGGCGGGAAATGTCAATATCAGCTTTTCGGTCGAAGAAATTCCCATTTATTTTCTGTTAGGCGCTTTAGCCGGTTCTCTCGGCGCTTTATTCAACCGGGGAATTCTGGCCTGTAGTCGATTCCAGCGTCGTCTGTCCCTCTCCCTCGCCTGGCGGATCGGGGCGATCGGGCTGTTTTCTGGGGCGGTAATCGCCGTTCTCCCGCCATTTTTTCGCGATAACACGGGATTACGGGAATTTTTAGTTACCGGGGAACTGAACGGCCAGAATACGGCGATCGCTTTCGGGGTGTATTTCCTGCTGACCATGTTGGCGTACAGTTCCGGCGCGCCGGGGGGACTGCTCGCGCCCGCTCTCGTGTTGGGATCGGCGTTAGGGTTTCTCGTCGGCGAGGTGGTGACGGGAACGCTGGGTCTGGGAACGGAAGCTACCTACGCGCTCGCGGGAATGGGCGCGTTTTTTACGGGAGTGGTGCGGGTTCCGGTGACGGCGATCGTCATCGTCTTCGAGCTACACCGCGATTTTAATATCGTTCTGCCCCTGATGCTGACCTGCGCGGTGTCTTATATCGTCGCCGAGAGCATTTTTAAAGGTTCGCTGTACGAGCATCTACTCTCCGCGAGCGGCATCCGGTTAACCGAGGAAACGCCGAATAACGATGTTCTCGCCCACCTGACCGCGGCCGATGTCATGCAGTCCCACGTCGAGACGCTATCCGGGGATCTCCCTCTCGATGAAGTGTTGAAAGTTATGTCCCGATCGCACCATCGCGGCTTTCCGGTGGTGGAAAACGACCGATTAACGGGGATTTTTACCCAGAGTGACCTAGATAGCCTGAAACAGCGATCGGGCGCGACACCGCTTAAAGAGGTGATGACCCCGAACCCGATCTCGATCGAACCGACCGCGCCCCTCACCGACGTTCTTTTCCTACTCAACCGCTATCAACTCTCCCGGCTACCCGTCACCGAGGGACAGAAATTAGTCGGCATTATCACCCGTACCGATATTATCCGGGTCGAGGTCGATCAATTAGCGGGCGTTTGCGAGCTTCCCGTCCGTTCCACGCCGTCCTACGTGGTCTATCAAACCCGATCGCCCGCGGTCGGAACCGGACGCATCTTACTCCCGGTCGCCAACCCCCGTAACGCGTCCTCGTTATTAAAGATCGCGATGGGCATCGCCCGGGAGGAAAACTACGAGATCGAGTGTCTGCGCGTGATCCCCGTCCCCCGGCACAGTTCCCCGTCCGAGGTAGCCGTGGACACTCGCGAGGAACGGAAATTACTGCACCGTCTGGAACGAACCGCCCGTCACGAGAGAATCCCCCTGCACACGCGGATCGTCGTGGCGCGTTCCGTCGAGGACGCGATTCTGGAAACGATCCGCGAACGCCATATCAAGCTATTAATCACGGGCTGGAAAGGCGTGACATCTACCGGGGGAGCGATTTTCGGGGAAGTGGTCGATACGCTGATCGATCGGGCCCCCTGCGATCTCCTGCTGGTGAAATTGGGCGACGAGAATTCCTATCCCGGCGATCTCGACGGTCCCGCGATCTGGACGATCCCCGTCGCCGGGGGGCCGAACGCGCGCCGCGCCCTCGATTTCCTGCCGGGACTGGTGAAAATGTACCGGGGCGATCGCTCTCCCGAATTGTGGTTGTGTAAAATTTACTCGCCCGCGGAAGTATTGCCGGATCTGTCGGGATTGGAAACGGTGACGGAATCTTTAGAGGCGATCGTCGATCGACCGATCGTTCCCCTACCGATCCGCTCGGCTGATGTGGCCGAGGCGATCGTCCATCTCGTCGAGTCGGAAAACTGTTCCCTCGTTTTAGTGGGCGCTTCCCGCGAGAGTTTGCTCGATCGCTTCCTACACGGCAATATCCCCTCGACGATCGCCCGTTCCGTCAACTGTACGGTGCTTCTCTTTCGAGGGGAATTACTAGAAGGGTAAT
The DNA here is from genome assembly GCF_036688125.1 of Pannus brasiliensis CCIBt3594. NCBI lineage: Bacteria > Bacillati > Cyanobacteriota > Cyanophyceae > Chroococcales > Microcystaceae > Pannus > Pannus brasiliensis. The sequence continues at coordinate 27,429 of NZ_JBAFSM010000041.1, forward strand.
CAATAGAATTGAATTGTAAAAGTCAGACTTTTCCAAACACTACAACGAGGAATTCGCGAGCGATTCCCGCCCGGCGGACGGCGGAGAAATGAGCGCCGATCGATCGTTCACGCGGAGGCGAGAATGGGACTGAACGCGATAGGAGATTCGATTTTAGCCGAGGGAAGTTTCTCGCCGAACTCTTCTTCCGTCGTCAACCCACCATCGAGATCGTCGTCATCTCCCCCACCGATATACAGGCGATCGCAGGGGATCGTGTCCGAGAGGATCGCGCTGGCCATCATTCCCGTGTGAATTTCTAATAGAGCTTCCGATAAGGCTTCAAAGACCAAGCGCTGGCCGGGGAAAACCACCCGCTCGAAATACCAGTTGACAATGTTCGTGACGCGAACGATTTGAATCTGACTGGTGACATTTACATAGCAACAAAGAATACGATTTCTCTTATCGTTGGGGAGGGGGTCGAGAATCTGAGCCATAGGAATTCGGGGGATCTTAAAGTGGGTTTTTCATTGCCCTCCCACCCTAACATTCTTTGATCCCCGCTAGTTGTAATGATGATTACAATCGTTCGATCGAGATCCCCCCATCGCTTTTTCTAGCGAGAGAGAGACGCATTTATTAAAAAAATCTAAAATTTAACTGATAGCGACAGGTTAGCGATCTGTCAAGAGGCGAGAGAAGGTTTTCCGTCGTTTTTCTCGATCGGGGGAGAAAAGGGGTTTATCGGCTCGGGATCTCGATAGATTCGATAGAGGACATCCTATGGGATCGCCGGGGATTTTGTCAAGTTAGATACCGATCGGGACCCGGGCGCGTTCCCTCCCTCATGGTTAAGTTATATTAAGATCACTCAGGATTCTCGTGACCGGCTCCCATGACACGACCCATCACCCAGCGTATTCTCTACGTCCGTCTTCCCTGTAACCCGATTTTCCCCATCGGTGTGGTTTATCTATCGGATCACGTTCATAAACTTTTCCCCGACATCGAACAGAAGATTTTCGATCTGGGAACCGTTCCCCCGTTGGATTTTAACCCGGCGCTCGATCGGGCGATCGACGAGTTCCAACCCACCCTACTCGTCTTCTCCTGGCGCGATATCCAGATTTACGCCCCCGTCGGCGGACGCGGCGGGAATCCCCTCCAAAACGCCTTCGAGTTTTACTACGCCAAAAATCCCCTGATCCGGCTGAGGGGCGCGTTAGGGGGCTTGAAGGTGACGACCGCCTATTACAGCGAATTATGGCGCAATCAGGGCTTAATTCAACGGGGGTTGGATCGGGCGAGACGCTACCATGCCGAGGCGCGGGCGATCGTCGGCGGTGGCGCGGTCAGTGTATTCTACGAACAGTTGAAACGCAAACTCCCGACGGGTACGATCGTTTCCGTGGGAGAAGGAGAGACGTTACTCGAAAAATTCCTCTCCGGTAAAGATTTCCGTGACGAGCGCTGTTACGTCGTCGGCGAGACGGAACCGAGAAAACGGCTGATCCACGAATTCCCGACCCCCCTAGAGAAATCCGCCTGTAATTACGACTATATTCAAACTATCTGGCCGGAATTCGACTACTATTTCCAGGAAAACGACTTTTATATCGGCGTGCAAACCAAGCGCGGCTGTCCTCACAACTGTTGTTACTGCGTGTACACGGTAGTGGAGGGCAAACAGGTTCGCATCAATCCCGCGGAGGAAGTCGTCAAGGAAATGCGACAGTTGTACGATCGGGGAATCCGCAATTTCTGGTTCACCGACGCGCAATTTATCCCCGCGCGCAAATTTATCGACGACGCGGCGGAATTACTGGAAAAAATCATCGATTCCGGGATGAAAGATATTCACTGGGCCGCCTATATTCGCGCCGATAATCTCACCCCGCGACTGTGCGATCTGATGGTGAAAACGGGGATGAATTACTTCGAGATCGGTATCACGAGCGGATCGCAGGAGTTGGTTCGCAAGATGCGGATGGGGTATAACCTGCGAACGGTCTTGCAAAACTGCCGGGATCTCAAAGCGGCCGGATTTAGCGATCTCGTGTCGGTGAACTATTCCTTTAACGTCATCGATGAAACCTTCGAGACGATCCGGCAGACGATCGCCTACCATCGGGAGTTAGAGAACATTTTCGGGGTCGATAAAGTGGAACCGGCGATTTTCTTTATCGGTCTACAACCCCATACCCATCTCGAAGAGTACGCGTTTCAAAAAGAAATCCTCAAACCCGGTTACGACCCGATGAGCTTGATGCCCTGGACGGCGAAAAAACTCCTCTGGAACCCGGAACCGCTGGGATCGTTCTTTGGCGAGGTCTGTTTACAGGCTTGGCGGCAGAATCCCAACGATTTCGGGCGAGAAGTCCTGAAAATTCTCGAAGAACGTTTGGGAAGAGCGGAGCTAGAGGAGGCACTGAACGCGCCGATCGAGGAACGGAAAAAAGAGCTAATTATGGCTTAATCTAGGGGGGACGGACGCGATCTACCGTGTTTGTTTCCCTACCTCCTATCTCCTGACTTTATGACCGATCATCGTCCCCACTGGCTAGAATGGGCGGAATACGCGACGCTAGGCTTCGCGTTCATCACTTTACTCGCGTCGATCGCCTCGGGAATCTGGTTTCTGCCTTTGTTGTTCACGATCGTAACGCTGGGGCTGAATATTCTGAACCGTCTACGCTGGCAAGCCCAACAAAGGAGACGCTTGACCGGGTTGGCGCGACAATTACAGAGTCAGTGGGAGGAGGAACGGACGGCGTTAAGCGGACAGATCGAAACATCCCGGCCGCGATCTTCTCCCCCCCCGTCCTCGTTACCGGAAAATATTATCGCCCTCGAACAGTCGCTCAACGGGATCGTTCAATATCTGAACCATCACGCGCTACGGGAAAGAGTGGAGCATTTAGAAAGATCCTACGGTCAGATAAGACGGGAATTGTTTAATTTAACCGATATTTCCGAAGAAAATATCCCCGAACCGATCGAGGCGATCGAATCGAGAATCGTGTTACCGACGTTGAATCTAACCGCGTCTTCCTTCCCGTCCGATGTACCGCGCTGGGAGTGTATCCGTACTATCGAAGCGCACCGGGAAGCGATCGCCGCTATCGCGCTCACCCCGGACGATCGATTTCTCCTCAGTGTCGGCCGCGATCGCGCGTTGAAAGTGTGGGATTTCGCGACGGGGAATCTCGTTACCAGCATTGACGCACACGATTCGGAAATTCTCGCGCTCGCGGTGACGGGAGAGGGAGAAGCGTATTCGGTGGCGACGGGAGGGTTCGATCGAACGGTAAAATGGTGGACTTTCCGCGCGGATGACCCGCGATTGCAGTTAGAGGAGATTTTTCTCGGTCACGAGGGATCGATTCACGGATTGGGTTTCGCTCCCCGGTCGCGTCTTCTGGTCAGCGCCGGTTACGATAAAACCCTGAAACAGTGGTCGTTGGACAAGGGAGAGGAAACGGCGAGTATGTACGATTCTCTGGGGGCTATCTACGCGTTAGGCATCTCTCCTAGGGAGGATTTTATTGCGGCCGGGGGTGGCGATGGGACGGTGACGCTGTGGCGGGTAGGATCGGGGGAAAAGTTGGCGGTTTTGGCGGGAAATGTTTCTTCGGTGTTGGCGATCGACCTCTCGCGGGACGGGACGACGATCGCGGCCGGTTGCGTGGACGGCACGGTAAAACTCTGGAGTTCCCCCCCCGACGCGGGGAATATCTTACAACCGATCCGCGTTCTCAACGCTCATTCGGGACAGGTAACGGCGCTCCGGTTCGCGAGAGAGGGACAATGGTTATTTAGCGGGGGGACGGACGGACAGATCGCGGTCTGGCAATCGAATTATCAACAGGCGATCGTGACGATTCCGGTCGCGTTCGATCGATCGCGCTCGGTTTCGGGGATCGCGGAGAGTGCCGACGGGAATTATCTAGTATCGGCTTGCGGGGACGGTTCGATCGGTATCTGGCAGAGAATGGAATAAATCTAAATTTTCGCGAATCGATCTCGATCGATCGCACCATTTGGTATTGTTCTAAATCGGTTAGCGTCCGCGATGGCAATCTTCGATTGGAAAGATTTCTAACAGACGAGCCACAGAGCTAGGCTTAAGAGTTAAACTACTTTTGGCTAATCTCGAATGCTAGGTCAGATCTGTAAAAACAGACATCGAATGCGAGAAAGAAGTTCATATGCCCTAAGATTAGTGGGGCGTATTTGTCTTGTGTCCAAGCGAAAGCTAAATCGACAGCGGGAAATCGATCGACAGTAGCTTGTACAACTAATGCACGAGCTTCAAACCTAGCTAGATTACCTCCTAATGGTAACGATAATCTCTGATTTTCCCAGACCGCACCTAACGCTAAACCCATTTCATAAGGCAAGACATTAACACTTGAACCGGTGTCCAATAGACCAGAAACACTCAAAGATTGATTTTGATACGTTAATGTCAATGGTAAATAAGGAAGCGTACTTAATGATCCAAGACTAGGATCTACCTCGGTGAAAGAAAATCGTACTTTGTTAGCCATGAGTCAATTCTTGTTTCTCTTTCAAGGCTTGGGCTAGAATGGCGGCCGCCTCAAAAGAGTCATGTAAACCTTGTCTAGGGAGATCGTCTTGAATAGATAGCGGTACGATATCAGACTCCCTGAGCAACTCGGCTACCAGGAAATTAAGCAATAAGAGCTTATCGGAGTAAGACAATTGTTTAAGCAGGGGAGCCAATTGAGTAGTTGTCAGCATAGATTTAAAAAAGTTACCGATCTGGATTTTGGTCACTCCCTCTCAGTATAACACTGCCTTCGCGCTAACCCTTCTCCCTAGTAGAAGATTAAATGTTCGCGAACCAATCGGTATCGATCGAGATCGATTCCACCATTTCGATCTTCACACCGAGTTTTAATTCTTTCAATCGCTGGACTAATTCTTCTCCGTCGATGAGATCGATCGGTGGTACGCCGTCTCTAGTCGCTTCTTTTTTCGCGTCTCTGGTGAAAGTTCCCGTAGTGATGAATAATCCTTTATCGGTTCGTCCTTGCATCGCGCCGCGAAAATCGCGAATTTGACTCGCCGTTACCGACCCTTGATAGCGTTTACATTGAAATAAAACAGGAAAGCTTAAAAAACCATGAATTCGAGCGATTCCCACGCCATCGATCCCCCCGTCTCCCGATTTTCCCGTGACCTCTACGTTCGTAAATCCGGATTCTCGCAATAGTCTCTGGCTCAAGCGCTCGAAAGCAGACGGGGAAAGCCTTAAAATCTCTTGATGAAGTTGTTGCTCCCATTCTAATGTTTCTTCGATTTCTAATGCAGTATTTTCCTCTATATCATTCGAGTTTACGGCTTGATTTTTCGAGATATTTTGAGTCAAATTAATAAGCTCTTTATAATCATCTAAACTATCAATATCGATATCAGTTGATTTAGGCGTTAACGCCCAAACCCCCCGTGATGAGTTCTCAATAAAACCTCTTTTTTTCAAGTCCGTCCTATTCCAAGCAAGACGGTATTCTATTTCTGTTTGCGATGTATTCCCATGAGGGGTGTTCAAAAATTCATCTGGAATATTCAGGATTTGAGCGACTTTTTCATTGATTTCTTCGGTCGTTCCAGAACCGCCTAAAAGCTTCAAAGCTTTTAGGATTGGAAGGTGCATATGATAGTAAGATGACGAAGATGATAGATTTTCTGCCATGACTGTCACGGGTAGTTAAATTCGGATCAAATAAACGATGAGCCGTCGATTTCGTATCTTTCAGACAACGATCGATCGCTGAAAGCTAAACGCCGACGGCTGACAGACTTAGTATATCATGTAACCGATCACATGGGGAGAGTTCTTCCGAAAAATTTTCCCCGGACAAGCTGTAACCCGAACAACAGTAAGAAACTGGGATTATTAATTAAATATCTCTGCCATAAACGCTTCGGTTCGCGGGTGAAACGATAGAGCCATTCTAATCCTAGATTCATCATCCAGCGGGGCGCCTGGGAAACCTCGCCACTGTGGAAACTGAAAGCGGCCCCGACCCCGATCGCTACCGCGTTTAATTTTCCCTGTTGTCGCGCCATCCATTCTTCCTGTTTCGGGCATCCCAACCCGACAAAAACTACCCGCGCGCCCGACGCGTGAATTCGATCGAGATCTTCGGCTTCTTCGCGTTCGGTGAGGGGACGGAAAGGAGGGGAATAGCTACCGGCGATGATCAGATTCGGGAAACGTTTTTGGAGATTTTCCCGGAGTCGGATCAGGGTGTTTTCCGTTCCCCCGTAGAGGTAGATGGGAATCTGTAGGGACGCGGCCCGATCGCACCACGCTAACATGAGATCCGGCCCGTAGACGCGATTCTGTCGTTTGATTCCCAGTAAGCGCAATCCCCAGACCAAAGGCATCCCGTCGGGAGTCACCAAACTCGCGCCGTTAATGATTCTCCGATAGGCTTTATTCCAGTAACCGGTCATGACGACGTGAACGTTCGCGGCCACGATGTACGCGGATAGACGGTTTTCCACCCACTCCTGCACGAGATCGCACGCGTCCCGGTAACTGGTCGCGTCGATGCGAGTGCCGATAATCGATCGATAGGGTAACACCATAAGCCGCGCGTTCTCCCCGATATAACTTCACGCTGGCCTTAGAATGCCCAAAATCCCCCGCGGACCGATCGCCCTCCCGTCCGATCGATCGCCTTTTTTCGACGCGATCGCGGATAATATATCGTTTTCCGTCCGCGATCGCGCTCGATCGAGATTCTTATCCTAGTAAGGCGTTGAGAGATCTTCTTAGAAAGCTAAACAGAAAGCTTATAAATCTTGAATACGGCTTTTTGTGGGAAAATACCTGTATTTAGCCTCTGGTTATCCGATCGGCGGGTCGGGACGGGCGCGACAGAGGGGGCGATCGATGCGCTTGTTACAAATCGTCATGTCTAAATTACATCCCGAAAAACATTTTGTAGTGATCTATACGATTTTTCCCTTTGAAGACTGTAAATTTAGGTTAATTACTTCCGTGATAACCCGTAAATTCCCGTAACCGCTGATTTCCCGATGACCTGTATCGAGAATAACGCTCGAAAATCGAACGGCGTAGGAAAAGCGGAACCGGAAATCGCCGCTTTCCGGTTCTTCGGAAACCGAGAGCGAATCGATCGAACCGAAACGATTTCCGTCGAGCGATAGTTATCTTCAATACACTCTATCCATTCGGGTAGGAAATGATCCGGAAGTAACGACATAAAATTATCGATCGAGCGATTACCCGTTTCCTTTTATTCACCAATTATCAAGGACATGAGCAACCTTTCTAGACGTAGATTCATCCTGACCGCGGGGGCGACCGCCGTGGGAACCGCCATCCTGCACGGTTGCGCGAGTTCCAACAATACCGCCTCCAACAGCGCGCCCGCGGGAAATACCACCGCCCCCGCGACGGGAGCGGCCGACGCGCCGGAAGTGACCACGGCTAGATTAGGCTTTATCGCGCTCACCGATTCGGCCCCCCTGATTATCGCCAAAGAAAAAGGGATTTTCGCGAAATACGGAATGCCGGATGTAGAAGTTTTAAAACAGGCTTCTTGGGCGGCGACTCGGGATAACTTAGAACTCGGTTCCGCGGGTAACGGGATCGACGGGTCGCATATTCTTAGCCCCATCCCCTACTTGATGACGACGGGTAAAATTACCAAACAGCCCGTGCCGATGTATATTCTCGCGCGTCTGAATACCAACGGACAAGCGATCTCGATCGCCAAACAACACGCCGATCTCAAACTCGAACTCGATAGCAGTAAGCTCAAAGAAACTGCCCTCAAAGCGAAATCGTCGGGCAAAGACCTGAAATCCGCCGTCACTTTCCCCGGTGGAAATCACGACCTCTGGACGCGTTACTGGTTAGCGGCCGGCGGGATCGATCCGAACAAAGATATCTCCCTGATCGTCGTTCCCCCGCCGCAGATGGTGGCGAACATGAAAGTCGGCACGATCGATACTTTCTGTGTCGGCGAACCGTGGAACGCCCAGTTAGTCGCCCAGGGACTCGGTTATACCGCCCTGATCACCGGGGATTTCTGGAAGGATCACCCCGAAAAAGCCTTCACCATGCGCGCCGATTGGGTGGATAAACACCCCAAAGCCGCCAAAGCGTTAACGATGGCCGTGTTAGAAGCGCAACAATGGTGCGACGATCCCGCCAACACGGAAGAAATGTGCAATATTATCTCGAAACGGGAATGGTTGAAGATCGATCCGAAAGATATTCTCGGTCGCGCGCGGGGGAATATCGACTTCGGTGACGGTCGTAAGGTTGAGAATAGCCCCGTAGCCATGAAATTCTGGAAAGATTTCGCTTCCTATCCCTACAAGAGCCACGATCTCTGGTTCGTCACCGAAGATACCCGTTGGGGCTACCTTCCCGGCGATACCGACGCGAAAGCCCTGGTAGATAAAGTGAACCGCGAGGACATCTGGAGAGAGGCCGCCAAAGCGATCAACGTTCCCGCGGATCAGATTCCCACCAGTACCTCCCGCGGCGTGGAAACCTTCTTCGACGGCGTGAAATTCGATCCCGAAAATCCCACCGCCTATCTCAAGTCCCTCAAAATCAAAAAAGTCGCGTAATTCGGAGGCGGGAGGCGGGAAGAGAGGGTAAAGGGTAAAGGTGAGGGACTGAAAAGTAGTTTTCCCCTTTTCCCCTTCCCCTTTCCCCCAAAAACTCCCCCATCTCCCTCACCTCCCCCATCTCCCCACTCCCCCTTACTCTCCCCTACCTAAACTATGGCTGTTTCCCTACAACGTCGATCGAAATCATCGCGATGGGTTCGCGAGATCCAGAAACAACTGCCGAAAATGGCGACCTCGGCGATCGCCCTCGGAATCTTTTTACTCATCTGGCAAGTTCTCTGCATAAGTCCCAACGCGCCCCTTCCCAGCCCGACTAAAGTGGTTAGCGAGACGTGGGAATTGATCGTCAATCCTTTCTTCGATAATGGCGGTACGGATGTCGGTTTATTCTGGCAGATCCTCGCCAGTTTGAAACGGGTCGCGGTGGGATTCACTTTAGCGGCGATCATCGGTATCGGTGCCGGAATTATTCTCGGTAGTAACGCGCTGATTTACACGGCGATCGACCCGATTTTCCAGATTCTCCGCACCGTTCCCCCCCTCGCCTGGCTTCCCATTTCCCTCGCCGCTTTTCGGAATAACGAACCGAGCGCTATTTTCGTGATTTTTATTACCGCGATCTGGCCGATTATTATTAATACCGCGGTCGGGGTGCAACAGGTTCCCCAGGATTATAAAAACGTTTCCCGCGTGTTGAAACTCTCGAAAATCGAATATTTCTTTAATATTCTCTTTCCCGCTACCGTTCCCTACGTCTTTACCGGATTACGCATCGGTATCGGTCTGTCCTGGCTGGCGATCGTCGCGGCGGAAATGCTCATCGGTGGCGTGGGAATCGGCTTCTTTATCTGGGACGCGTGGAACAGTTCGAGAATCAGCGAGATTATCCTCGCCTTAATTTATGTCGGGATCGTCGGTTTCCTGCTCGATCGACTGATGGCCTCGATCGCCCGACTCGTCGTTCCCGAAGAGAGAAAGTAATGGGGAGATGAGGGAAGTGAGGGAGGTGAGGGAGATAAAAAACTATATTCTGCCTCCTGCCTCCTAACTCCTGACTCCTGTCTCCTGACTCCTCGCCCCTGTTTTAACCTATCGATCGCCCTACAAAGATATGTCAGCTTTTATTGAAATCGACCACATTGATAAAGTCTTCGCCCTGCCCGACGGGGGACAGTATATCGCGTTAAAAAATATCGATTTAACCGTTAAAAAAGGGGAATTCGTCTCTTTAATCGGTCATTCCGGGTGCGGGAAATCCACGCTCTTAAATTTAGTGGCGGGTTTAGACTCTCCCAGTACCGGGGGGGTGATCCTCGAAGGCCGGCAGATCACCGAACCGGGGCCCGATCGCATGGTGGTTTTCCAGAACTATTCTTTACTCCCCTGGCTGACGGTGCGGGAAAATATCGCCCTAGGGGTTAACCGCGTCCTGCGTCATCTACCGAAAGGCGAACGTCGCGGGATCGTCGAACAGAGTATCGATATGGTACACCTGCGCCACGCGGCCAACAAGCGACCGGGCGAGTTATCCGGGGGGATGAAACAACGGGTGGCGATCGCCCGCGCGCTGGCCCTGCGTCCGAAAGTTTTACTGCTCGATGAACCCTTCGGGGCGTTAGACGCGCTGACTCGGGGCAATTTACAGGAACGTTTGATGGAAATCGTGCAGGAAAGTCACGTTACCTGCATCATGGTGACGCACGATGTCGATGAAGCGCTGTTACTTTCCGATCGGGTGGTCATGCTCACCACCGGGCCGGAAGCGCACATCGGCCAGATCCTCGAAGTGCCGATCGCCCGTCCCCGTCAACGGCTGGAAGTGGTAAATCATCCCAGTTACTACTCTCTCCGAAACGAGATCGTTTATTTCCTCAATCAACAGAAACGGGTCAAAAAAGTCGGTCAGGTTCCGCGAACCGCGCCCGCGTTTATCGGTTCGACGACGCGCGAAACCGTTCCGGCGATCGGCTTTATCCCCCTCACCGATTGCGCCCCGCTCGTGATCGCTCGGGAAAAAGGATTCTTCGCCGAGGAAGGACTCGATAACGTCACCCTAGTCCGGGAATCGAGTTGGAAATCGATCGCCGAGGGAGTCGCTACCGGCCGCCTCGACGCGGCGCAGATGGTGACGGGAATGCCCATGAGCATGACGGTGGGGGCCGGGGGGAAAGCGCCGATCCCCGTGATCACCGCGCTGGTACTGAGTCGCAACGGCAACGCCATCACCCTCAATAATAAATACAAGGAAATGGGGGTGCGAACCCTCGCCGATCTCAAGGGAACCGTCGGACAAACTCCCGATAAAATCGAGACTTTCGGGGTGGTACATCCCGCGTCCATGCACAATCTCATGTTGCGCTACTGGTTAGCCAGTGGCGGCATCGATCCCGATCGAGATGTCAGTTTGACCGTCATTCCTCCCGCTCAGATGGTTTCCCACCTGAAAGCGGGCAATATCGACGGCTTCTGTGTCGGGGAACCCTGGAATTCCTACGCGGTGCGCGAGGGATTGGGTTACGTGATCGCCACCGACCTCGACATCTGGGCGGGACACCCGGAGAAAGTGCTGGGGGTAAAAGAGGATTGGGCGGAAAAATACCCGGAAACCCATATCGCGATGGTTAAGGCGTTGATTAAAGCCTGTGAATATTGCGACGATTACCGCAATCGCGAGGAAATCGTGGAGATTCTCCAACTTCCGCATTACGTGGGAGCCTCCGCCGAAGTTTTACGCCCCGGTTTTCTGTCTCCCTACGATCGGGGTCTGGGAGAGAAACCGGAACCCCTGTACCGTTTCAACCAGTTTTACGTCGATCAGTCCAATTGTCCCGGTCGTTCCGAGGCGTTATGGATTTTAACCCAACTCGCCCGTTGGGGATACACGCCATTCCCGCGCAACTGGGTAGAGATTATCGAGCGGGTGCGCCGTCTGGATCTGTTCGGCGAGGCTTGCCGGGCGTTGGGAATCCCCGATATCGAACCCGATCGCCAGAGTTTCGCTTTATTCGACGGGCTGATCTTCGATCCGGACGATCCCGTTGGTTATTTAGAACGTTTCTCCATCCGTCGCGATTTTCGGGTTTCGGAAATCCTCCTCGATGGCATCCAAGAGGTCAAGTAATTCAGTACCGATCTCTACCTCTTCTGACTCTCGACCCCTAAGATAGAAACCATGCAAACCTTTCCCTCTGCTGTCGTGAATTCCTCGGAAAATCAATCCCCCTTCTTGCTGGTTAGCGATATCGTCAAAGAATACCCGACACAAGACGGGGTTTACACGGTACTCGATGGTGTAGATCTCCAAGTCTCGGAAGGTGAGTTCGTCTGTATCATCGGTCACTCCGGCTGTGGGAAATCTACGCTGTTAAATATGGTGGCGGGTTTTTCCCGGCCGACGCGCGGGGAAATCTTACTACAGAATCAAGAGATCACCGCCCCCGGTCCCGATCGAATGATGGTTTTCCAGAATTATTCTCTTCTTCCCTGGAAAACCGCTTTCGAGAACGTGTATATCGCCGTTAACTCGGTCTATCCCGATAAATCCCACGCCGATAAGGTAAAAATCGTCGAAGAACATCTATCTATGGTGGGATTGACGGAAGCGGCCAACAAAAAACCCGCGCAACTATCGGGGGGGATGAAACAGAGGGTAGCGATCGCCCGCGCCCTCGCCATCCGTCCGCAGGTATTGATTCTCGATGAACCCTTCGGCGCGCTGGACGCGATCACGAAGGAGGAATTACAGGAAGAATTGCTGAAAATCTGGCGGGAACATCGATTAACGGTGTTGATGATCACCCACGACATCGACGAGGCGTTGTTCCTGTGCGATCGATTGGTGATGATGACCAACGGCCCGAGCGCGAAAATCGGCGAAATCTTACAAATTCCCTTCTCTCGTCCGCGGGTACGCGCTCAAATCATCGAAGATCCCCGTTACTACGAACTACGGAACGAGGCTCTAGATTTCCTCTACAACCGTTTCGCGCACGATGAAGATCCGGACGAGGACGCGCCGGAAACCCCGCGGACGGAAAACCTCGTCGGCAAAATCGCCGCGGCCGTCGGGGGAATCGCGTTACTCGGTTTCGTCGGTTTCAGTTTGATCCAGATGTTCACGAGTAAATCCGCGAACACTTCTAGCCCGACTCCGGGGATCGAAGCACCGGCGGGGAAATAGGATCGCTAGAATAGAATCGATCGAAATCAGGTATCACGAACGATACCTGATTTTTTTATCGGTTCGAGGGCGATCGGTTATAACAAGAATAGACTTCTCGATCGAGAATTTTTAAATCGCGTTCATCATTTAGGTTTTCGCTATGAGCGATCGAACTCTCTACGATTTATTACCGCAATAGAGTTCAAACAATTATTTATTCAAGAAATAGAATAATTCAAGTTTACTGACGAATCAACTCGATTCGGAGATTTTCCTACGGATCGATCGATTTTCCAAATACTCCCGTCAAAACTCATCCACGGCGCGAGGTGGATCGATCGATCCGATAATCCAGAGAATTTATCAAGCGATCGAGACCTCGTGAGATAGGTAAACATCCTGAATCTTGTGAAATAATTTCACCCCTTCCTCGAAAGATCGCTGGAAAGTTTTCCGGCCCGAAATTAACCCGCATCCCCCCGCGCGTTTATTGATCACCGCGGTGCGGATCGCCTCGGCGAAGTCGTTTTTTCCCGACGCGCCACCGGAATTTATTAACCCGATACGTCCCGCGTAACAGTTTAATACTTGATAGCGAGTTAGATCGATCGGGTGATCGCTCGTTAGTTCCGAATACACTCGATCGCTCGTTTTCCCATAACTTTGTCCCGTGGCTTTAGCGATCGCTTTATATCCCCCGTTCACCTCTGGTAATTTCTGTTTAATAATATCCGCCTCGATCGTTACACCTAAATGGTTCGCCTGTCCGGTTAAATCCGCCGCGAGATGGTAATCTTGATCCTGTTTAAACACATCATTGCGAAGATAACACCAGAGAATTGTCGCCATTCCTAACTCGTGCGCGCGGGCGAAAGCGCCGCTAATTTCCTGTATCTGACGGCCCGATTCCGGGGAACCGAAATAAATCGTCGCCCCCACCGCCACCGCGCCGAGATTCCACGCTTGTTCGACGGAAGCGAAAAGAATCTGATCGAATTGGTTGGGAAAACTTAACAGTTCATTGTGATTAATTTTGGCGATAAAAGGAATTTTGTGGGCGTATTTCCGGGCGACACTTCCCAAAACCCCTAATGTCGTCGCTACCGCGTTACATCCCCCCTCGATCGCCAGTTTAATAATATTCTCGCTATCGAAATAAATCGGGTTCGGCGCGAAAGAAGCCCCCGCGGAATGTTCCACCCCCTGATCGACCGGGAGAATGGATACATACCCCGTATTCGCTAACCGTCCCGTCGAGTAAATTTGCTGAAGACTTCGCAAAACCCGCGGCGATCGATCGCTCTGCACGAACACCCGATCGAGGTGATCCGGACTCGGTAAATGTAATAAATCCCGAGGAACTTTCGCCCGATAGGAGAGTAAATAATCGGCCTCATCTCCTAATAAAGCCTCGATCGAATCGGTGACGGGTAATGACGCGACCACGATAGCCTCCGTTTTCTTCTCCCTCCCATTCTAAAACCTTCCCCGTTTTTTCCGTTCTCTAACTAAAGAAAGAGTCTTCGATCGCCGTCGCATTTTTAGAATTAAAAAATACTCGAATTATGATTCCTTTTTATGACGAAAATTACCGTTCACCCCGACATAAAAGCGGGAATTCCCACCAACGAACCCGCGAAAACGAAATGGAATCTCGGGGGAACCGTCGCGGGAATCGTCGGGGGATGGCTCGTGGGTGCTTGGTTAGGGGGCGTTTTCCTGACGAAACTCGTGGAAACGACCCCGACAGCGAACCCGGGAATCTTGTTTAAAAATGTCCTGATCGGTGGCACGATCGTCTCGATTTTAAGCGGTTTATCGGGATTCGCGATCGATCGGCGCGACCATCAAAGAGCGATCCAAAAAGTGAACTCCCCCGTAGATGGCAAACGGTCGATCGAGTGACCACGCCCACATCTGATCCCCTAGGGAAAAATGCCACCATTCGCCCTTGTGACGGTTAAATCCAGCCTCTTTCATCAATTTATCTAAAAAACTTCGATTTTCGTGATACAGAGCCTCTACGGGGCTGTTAGCGTCGAGATAATAATCGGGACGGGATCGCTCGCCCATCTCGTCGATCTCCCCTCCCATCTCGATCGCGCGTCCCGTCGCGTCCACGAGGGTAATATCCACGGCCGATCCGGTACTGTGCGGGGGCGGTGTGGCGGGATTATCGCTCGGAATCGCCCAGATCGTGTAAACTTCCTGTAAAATACCCTCGATTTCTTCGGTTGATAACTTCTCTCGCTGTAATCCCCGTTCCCGCAAGACGGTGTTAAACGTGTGATCGACCATGAATTGCTGTACTTCCACCGGTCGATAAGCGTCGAAAATCTGGATTTTCCAACCCGGTCGATCGATCTCCAGACGCGTTTGTGCCTGTAAAAGAGCGTCTAGAACACCCTGACGGAGAGAATAGGGCGATCGACCCCCGTAATCGGCTCCCAGTGCCTCGTAGGGATGCGGGGAGAGAAGCGAGAACTTTTCCGCCGGGATCGGTACTAACGGTTCGCCACACTCGCGGATCGGGATTTTCAGATAGGGTTTCACGAGTACATCGGGAAAGAAAACGGTTCTATTGTAAGCCTTTCGGTCTCACGTAAATATTTCCTTCCCCATCTTTATATAAATCTTGTTGGGAAACGTTGCGTCTACCTTTGATTTTATGGATATTGAAACCGGCGTTTTTCAGTCGCTCGATCTCGTCATCCGAGAGTAAGCGATCCTGCCGCCAGTTTCTTTCCTCCTCCGTAGTCATGACTATTTTAGTTCCGCGATCGCGCCTCGGGCCATCGAAGCGATCGCCTGCTCCGTCGCGCGGGGAAGATGATAATATTTCCCGCCGGCTTTCAGGGCTAACTCTTTCGCGAATCCCGTCGAAACGAATTTTTTCTCCGTATCGATGACCAATAATTTCATCCCTAACGCGTTAATTTTCGCGGCGATTTCTAGCAATTCCGCTTTAATATCCGGTTTCTCGCCCTCCTGGATCGGTTCTCCCAGGGATTTCGCGAGGGGAATATTGCTCCGTCCGTCGGTGATGGCCACGATCACCACCTGCCCGATATCTCCCGATAAACGGGCGTTCATGCCGACGTGAACCGCTTGGGTTAAACCGTGCGCGAGGGGGGAACCGCCGCCACAGGGAAGGGTTTCCAGGCGTTTTTTGGCGAGGGCGATCGAGCGCGTCGGGGGCAGTAATACATCCGCTTTCTCGCCGCGGAAGGGAATCAAAGAAACCTGATCGCGATTCTCGTAGGCTTCGGTCAGCAGACGCATCACCGCGCCCTTGGCGGACTGCATCCGGTTCAGCGCCATCGATCCCGACGCGTCCACCACGAAAACGACGAGAGAACCCGCCTTACGCGCGAGACGCTTCGATCGCAGATCTCCCTCCTCGACGATAACGTGACGTTCCGGATTCCGTAACCGGCGGGCTTTCTGGTAGGGCGCGGCGGCGCGGAGAGTGGCATCGACGGCTACCCGTTTGACTTTCCCTTTCGGAAGCATGGGCTTGATGTAACGCCCGCGATCTTCCGAGAAAATCAAATTCGTCGCGCCGGATTTGCCCTGACGCTGGGCCATCTGCGCGAAATAGAGAACGCTAGGGTCGAGTAATACGCCTTCCGGGTCGAAAATGAACTCTTCGGGCAGATTATCCGGTTCTTGCTCCGTATCTTTATCCTCGTCTTCCTGTTCCTCGTCCTGTTCCTGTTCGCTCTCGTCTTTCGGGGGTTCCGGCGGGGGAGGCGGCGGGGGCGGTTGTTGCTGTTCCTGTTCCGGGGGTGGGGGAACGATAATCGATCGAGGTACGATTACCAGTTCTACGGCACGTTTCAGGTCGTCCGAGGTCACGCGGTCGCGTCCTTCCAGCGCGGCGGCGGCTTTCGCGACCCGGAGGGCGAAAATCTCGGCGCGATGCCCCTGTACTCTTCCTCTGACCGCTTCCTCGACCAGATAGGCGATCTGATCGGGACTGATTTTCACTTCTTTCAGCCACTCGCGGGCGAGGACGATCTCGGTTTTTAAATCGTCGATTTCCTGTTGATATTGGGCGATAAAGGCGCGGGGCGAGGTCGCGTACTCGATCGCTTGGTTAACCGCCTCCACCCGTCGATCGAGATTTAATACCCCGTCCGCGGATAAAGCGATGGCGATGCGATCGAGCAAATGAGTTCGTAAATCCCCTTCCTCGGGGTTATAGGTGGCGATTAACAGGGGTTTACAGGGATGTTGAAAGCTAATGCCCTCGCGCTCGATCTGGTTCCGTCCGTCGGTTAAAACCGTCAGGAGTTGATTCGCGATCTGTTCGTCGAGAAGATTGATTTCATCGATATACAACACCCCGCGATGCGCGGCCGCCAATAGTCCGGGCTGGAAAACCGGTTCACCGCGTTTGACCGATTCCTCCACATCTACCGAACCGAGCAATCGATCTTCGGTGACACCGAGGGGAATCTGCACGAAAGGCGAGGGAATCACTTCCGTGGGGATCTCGCCAGTGTAATTCTCGTATTCTTCCCGCGTTTTATCGTCCCACTCGTCGGGATTCGCGGGATCGCAGTGAAAGGGATTACCCTTGATAATTTCGATGGGGGGAAGTAGGGAATGAAGCGCCCGTGCCATCACCGATTTCGCCGTCCCCCGACGGCCGGCGATTACCACCCCTCCCAATCCAGGATCGACCGCGGCGAGAAGTAGCGCGAGTTTGATCGCTTCCTGACCGACCACGGCGGTAAGGGGGAAATTAATATTAACGGGTTCGCTTACGGTGGGCATGGGTTTCGATCGAGAAGGCCAAATTCTAGTGTAAAACAGGATCTGGCGGGAGTGACCGGAAAGATCTCGATCGATTTACGGCTGTCGCGATAGATTCGATCGGTGAGGTAGGAGAAAGGTTCGGGCAGTTGAGTTCCGAGATGGCAAGGATAGATAATTGTTAAGCGATCGGGACAGGATAAATCATCGGGGCGGACAATGTTGTAGTATATTGGTGTTGCTCTAGGTTCGATCGGCTTTCATATTCGAGACAAGGAAGCTTATCACTATCCGAACAGTGCTAGGCATTTGTCTTTCATCGGTGGCGATAAGTTCCAGACCTAGCCTGATATTCTGAACCTTAACGCTTATATATGGTGAATATACGGAAATTCTCCGCTTTTTGTTCTCTAGGGGTTGACTATACTGGCATTTTCTCTATAATCAACAGGTAAACTGCTAATTTATTACTGGGGACGTAGTGTGAGGTTATCTACTTACCGCTCTTTTATCACTATGGGGAGGTTAGAATTAAGAAAAAGCCCTGAAAGC
>NZ_JBAFSM010000042.1:0-43399 GCF_036688125.1 Pannus brasiliensis CCIBt3594
TCTTTCCGCGAGGTTTCTATCTTCCCCGACCCTAGAGTGATAAAAGAGCGATATAATAGAGTCGATCGACCCGGAGGATAAAAACCGTGAATCCCGCTCAATTAAGAAATGAATTGCTCGAAGAGATCCGCTTACTTCCCGATACGGAGTTAGAACGAATTTATCAAATGATTCATCAGTTGAGATTATCTGTAGAAAAACCACAGGCTAATGTACAAAATACGCTAAAGTTCGCGGGAAGTTGGAATGATTTAACCGAAGAGGAATTTAATGGATTCGCGGAGGAAATAATGTCGCGTCGTCAGCGAGCCTTTACGGAGAGAAGAAATCATGAAACCATCCTTGATTGACACTGATATTCTTTCTCTTTTCTTTCGGAATCATCCCAATGTTGTCGCTCGGTTTACCGCTTATCTGAATCAATACGGTTATCTCAGTATTAGTATTATTACTTGTTACGAAATTTTAAGCTGTTTAAAATCGTAAGTCGGGTTAAATAAAGTAAAACTAAACAACTATCTAGGGGACTTTTAAAGATGTAACCATTTAGTAGAAATACGGTTAAAACCATTTAGCAGAAATATAATTAACTAATAGCCCTAGAATAAAAGATAGAACAATAGAAATCGCCAAAATCTGAAGAAATTGATTTCTACGAGCTTCTATTTTTTTATACTGTTCTTTTTGATTGCCTATAAGAAAGTAAATTTTGGGAAACAGATAATGGTTAAACTTTCTAGATTTTTTGAGAATTGAAAAAGGAGGACAGATACAAATTATAAGACCATAAAAAATAAAATTAATAAAATTTAAAAAATTTATACCCAGCAAAGTAACAATATTTGCCAATAAAATGTTAAATAAAATGTTATAAATATAACTGTTTTTAAAAAACAACACAACTACTGTTATAAAAAATATAAATACAGGAAATATATAAGAGATAAAATTAGAAAAATTTGTTTTGGCAAGATAATTATACCAAGGTCTACAATCAAGTAGGTATTCTTCCAATTTTCTCGATATATAAAGAATATTTTTTTCGGAGATGGATTCTAGATCTAGGCTTGCTGTTTTTTGATTGAAATCAAGAAACAGCAAAGAAGTCTGTTCTGATCCAATCGTTATCTTTAAATTTTCAGTTGTTTTAATAGGTGATTTTTCTTTTTTTAAAGCTTGAATAATAATTATAATTATTTTATATTGATTCGTGTTGTCATGATTAATTATATCATTGATGTCATCGGTTTCTATCGTGAGTCCATTTGAACACTCAGCTTTAATTGTTATTTCTTCATAATTTTGTTTTATTAGCTCAAAAACTAGCACCAAACATTTTTCATTAATAATCAAACAATCACTAATTGTTTTGGATATATGAAATTCTTTCATAAGTATGAGTTGACCAAAATATAATAAGCTATTTGAAAAGTTAGGCGAACTGTTTGATCCACAAAGGTTCAGCAGAGCGAGAGATCGAGAGATAACGATGAATCCCATACGTCGAGAGGCTGGCAAAAGAATTCTCGAAAGGAAGAAATCTACTTCACCTACCCTATACTTATTCGATTTTATATTAATCTTGGCTTTTACAACCTCGGTAATTCTTAAAACAGGTTTAAGAATCGAGTTGGGATGTACATCGGTCGAACACAACCAAACTCAACAAAATTGATCGAAAAACCGGCTCTCTTGTAATGGCGATCGATCTCGAAGGGCGCGTCCTACCAGAACGGCGATCGCTATCCAATGTGATATGATTTTATGTGTTGATGATGGGTTAACCGAAAAAATCCATGATTATACGAGCGATATTAGAGTGGGATGAAGAAGTCCAAGCTTTTTCAGCGACCTGTCCGGCATTAAATTATATTTCTTCTTGTGGAGACACCCGAGAAGAAGCGATCGCTAATCTTAAAGAAGCGATCCAACTTCTTTTAGAGCCGATCCCCGATCGTTGGATTTGACCGCGAACCTTCCATAAGCTTTTCGCCCGTGTACAAAATATGATAATTATGGATTTTAGGGAATGATTTCGGGATTTGTAAATTGTGTCTCCCGATCGCCCCGCGAAATTTTCCTTTTCACCGTACCTTCTATGACCAAAAAAGTTATCCGTACTGACAACGCCCCCGCTCCCGTCGGGCCTTACAATCAAGCGATCGCCGCTAACGGTTTCCTCTTCGTAGCCGGACAGATTCCCCTCGATCCCGCGACCGGGGAGATCGTCGGTGGCGATGATATCGCGCTTCAAACCGAACGGGTGATGGCCAATTTACAGGGGATTTTAGAAGCGGCCGGCGCGGGTTGGGAGAATGTCGTCAAAACGAGTGTTTTTCTCTCGGATCTACAAAATTTTACGGCGATGAACGCGGTGTACGCCCGGTATTTCCCCTCGGAAACCGCTCCCGCGAGAGCCTGCGTGGAAGTGTCCCGTCTCCCGAAAGATGTCCTCGTCGAGATCGAGTGTATCGCGGTCTTACCGGGATAAATGACTATATCCGCTCGATCGAACTTTCAATCGAACGGGACAATCGGGCGGGATTCGTAGCGTAACCCGCGAGTAAAAGCCCTTCATCCCTATTCTCTTTTTCGAGGATCGATCGAGCCTAGGGATGAAAGAAGGGACAACTAATGAACTCTCAATCACAAAGTGATTTCCGATAATCTAGCACGATTTTTCCGGGATCGAAAGTGATCGATCCATAGGGATTTCTGTGACACTACCCCAGTTTTTCTTTTGTTAAAAAATTCTTTTTTTCGGCGCGATAGATCTTGACAGGCGCGCGGGAAAATGCCTTATAGTGGAAGGTTAGCGGATCTCTCCCCGCGAATAAATTCCCATGTCTTGGTCGTATAAAACGCCCGGTATTCCCGACGATCGCTTTGAACGCTTACCCGGTATCCCTTTGAGTAAGCGGGAAGTGAGATTGTTGATTCTATCCGCCTTGCGGCTATCGGACGGGGCGGTTGTTTGGGATATCGGGGCGGGAACGGGAACGATTCCCGTGGAACTGGGTTTATTATGTCCTTCTA
Source organism: Pannus brasiliensis CCIBt3594 (assembly GCF_036688125.1). Taxonomy (NCBI): domain Bacteria; kingdom Bacillati; phylum Cyanobacteriota; class Cyanophyceae; order Chroococcales; family Microcystaceae; genus Pannus; species Pannus brasiliensis. The sequence goes on from NZ_JBAFSM010000042.1 coordinate 3,037, forward strand.
GCCCGATTATCGCCGTCGAACGCGATGAAGAAGTAGCGAGTCTGATCCGTCGGAATTGCGATCGATTCGGGGTGAAAAATGTAACGGTTTTTGAAGGGAGCGCGCCGGACTGTTTAGAAAAATTACAACCTTTACCCGATCGGGTCTGTATCGAGGGTGGCAAACCGATTAAAACCCTCCTACAAGAAATCTGGCGCTATTTACAACCCGACGGTCGCATCGTGGCCACCGCGGGCAATCTAGAAACCCTCTATCAATTCTCCGAGGGCTTTTCCGAGTTACAGGCCCGGAATATAGAGATCGTGCAAGCGGCCGTGAATCGCCTGGAAACGAGGGGAATTCACCAAGTTTTCGCCGCCGTCGATCCGATGTTTATTCTCAGTGGCGATAAGTTTTAGTATAACGATAACCTTTCATAAGGTTTTCTTAATCGCGTATAATTATTCTCGCTCCCGCCTAATTTACCCGGATTTACCATGCCTTGGCCTCGTATTGTCAGCGCTATCGTCGCTATCGTCCTCGCGTTAGGGATTATTATCATCGGTGGCTGGTACTTCACCCTAGGGTTAGGCGTGATCGTGTTTTTGGGACAATTAGAGTATTTTCGATTGGTTCGGGCGAAAGGTATCGAACCCGCCGCTAAAACCACCCTCGTCGTCTCGCAATTGCTGTTAATCACTGCCGCTCTCGCTTCTCCGATCACCGACGCGATGTTTCCCCTCGCGGGCGCGTTAATCTGTTTTTACCTGCTATTCCAGCCGAAAATGGCGACGATCGCCGATATATCCACCTCGATTCTCGGATTGTTTTACGGGGGCTATCTACCGAGTTACTGGATTCGCTTACGGGTGGGTTTTGCTGGTGAGAATCCCCCGGTGGCGATCGCCAGTAATCTCCCGTTCATGGGATACTGGCCGGAATCGTGGGTAGAGCCGCGATTATTTCCCCCCGCGCTCACGGTGACGTTTCTCGCCTTCGGTTGTATCTGGGCGGCGGATATCGGCGCGTATATCATGGGAAAATGGCTAGGGAGAACGAGCTTATCGTCGATTAGCCCGAAAAAGACGGTAGAGGGAACGATTTTCGGGATTCTCGGTAGTGTGGGCATCGCGGAGTTAGGCGCGTGGTATTTACACTGGCCTTATTGGGAATTTACCGGATTAATTTTAGGGTTATTAATCGGGGTGGTCAGTTTATTAGGAGATCTCACCGAGTCGATGATGAAACGCGACGCGGGGGTGAAGGATTCCGGGCAGTTGATACCGGGACACGGGGGAATTCTCGATCGAACCGATAGTTACGTTTTCACCGCGCCGTTAGTATACTATTTCGTTACTCTCTTCTTACCTCTGCTAGGATAAAATAGAAGTCAACCGATTTCACGAGAGGGTTTGCCTATTTTAAGCGATGATGAACTCCATCAAGAGATAACCGCTATAGCTCGCCGATTCCGACGATTTAAATGTACCGAATGTGTCAGCGCGATCCGAAAGCGTTTACTTTTTTATTCGAGAACAGGAAAAATTATCAAACTCTATACGGGTGATGCAAAAGGAAAATATGGCTATATTTATCACGAGGTTCTGGAAAAAACTATCTCTACTAACGGAAAACATTTTGCGATAATTGTCGTACTAAACAATCAAGAATTAGTTTTCGATAATCTTCATTCTGAAGGTTTGCCCCTAGAAGAGTGGCTAAAAAATTTTAACTGTATCGCAATGGATTTATGTACGGGCTTTCAAATCACCGAAATTGATTTTAATAACTGGTGAGGTTTTCCATGATCGACTTTTTTACACTAATCGATAAAATCAAAAAACGCCCAGCGTTATATTTAGGAAGAAGATCCTTAAGCCATTTATGCACTTTTCTAGATGGCTATACTTTCGCATTACGTCAACAAGATATTCCCGTAAGTACCGAAGAAAGAATTTTTGAAGGTTTTCAAGAATGGATCGAGGAAAAATTCGATCGGGCATCGACTCAGCATTGGTCTAGAATTATATTATTTTCTTCTGAGGATGAAAGAGATGCCCTAGAAACTTTTTTTGAATTATTTGACGAATTTATTCAAGAAAATAGTGAAGAGACAACAAAATTTAGAGAGTATAACGACAAGATGCCACCAAAACCAAGACCTATGCCACTAGCAACAGAGGCTGGCTACAGAGCTTTTCTAGAGAGTCGTCGTTCCACACAAAATAATCAATCCATCAATTCAATCGATAATCCGTGATTGTGGAGTTCTCTTGAGGATCACGATGACAAAGTTAGCTAACGAATCTCGGAAAGCAAGTATAGGGTTACTTTGGGCTACCGCAACATTTAAAAAGTATCCTATCCCTTTTTATCCAACTTCCGAGAGTTCCTATGATATTTTAAGAGAGGGAAACATCGCGATTCGATCGTTCCTAAAAACAAGCATTTCGAGATATTCGGGCCGATCGAACCCGCCATCGAGCTATAATCTCGATCGCACCTCCCACCCCCTCGAAAACCATGCCCACCTATTTTTATTGGGGAGAGGACGATTTCGCCATCGCGCGAGCGGTGAAAAGCTTACAGGATAAAGTTCTCGATCCGAACTGGATATCGTTTAATTATCACAAAATCACGGGTGATCGGGTGGATTCGGCGATCGAGGCGCTCGAACAGGCTATGACACCCGTTTTCGGAACCGGGGGCCGTCTCGTCTGGTTAGCGGACACGGGCATCTGTCAGCAATGTCCGGAAGATGTTCTCAAGGAATTACAGCGAACCCTACCGAATATTCCCGATACTTCCTATCTCCTGCTCACTAGCTCGAAAAAGCCCGATTCCCGACTCAAATCCACCAAATTCATCCAAGCTCACGCGGAAGTACAGGAATTCTCGCCGATACCTCCCTGGAAAGTCGAGGAAATCGCCGCGCGGGTGCGGGAAATCGCCAAGGAAGTGGGGGTGAAACTGACTCCCGACGCGATCGAGGTTCTCGCGGAATCGGTGGGTAATAACTCGCGTCTGCTCTGGATGGAGTTGGAAAAATTACATCTGTTTAAAAATAATTCCAGTTCCGCTATTGACAAAAACGACGTTATACGATTGGTGAATTCCACCGGTCAAAGTAGTTTACAACTGGCGAGCGCGATTTTAAAACGGGAGACGGGAAAAGCGCTCGAATTGGTGTCGGAACTGCTGAATCGGAACGAGAACGCGTTAAGTATCACGGCTACTTTAGTCGGGCAGTTCCGGACGTGGGCGATCGTTAAGTTAAAAATAGAGGAAGGGGAAAAAGACGAGAAAGCGATCGCCTCTGCCGCCGATATCGCCAACCCGAAACGACTGTATTTTATTCGTAAGGAAATCCAATCTTTTTCCTCGAAACAATTACTCGCCACCCTATCGCTCCTGCTCGAACTAGAATATAGTCTCAAACGCGGTGCGGAACCCCTCTCGACCCTCCAGACGAAAATTGTCGAATTGTGCTGTCTACTGGTTTCCTGATACGAAAAGGAGGTAGAAATTCATGAGCGTCGTTACCGATTTAAAAACTCTTTATGAAATCGATGATTCCCTCTGGCTTGAGGAAACGATCGAGCGGTTAAAAGCGAGAAGGTTCGAGGAACTAGATCTAGAAAACTTGATCGAGGAGTTAGAAGATTTGGGCAGTGAAAAAAACACAGGGTTGAAAGTTTATTACGACAAATTATTATCCATCTGCTCCTGATCGAATATTGGACGACCGAGCGAGAATATAATCAAGATCACCGCGAATCAGAAATCGATACCTTTCGGACGGATTTAAATTTGTATTTAACGACGAATCTCCGCAATTATCTCGCGCGCCGAAACCCGATTATCTATCAGGACGCGGTTCGGAACGTTCGGAAAAAAACTCGTCTGTCCGCGTCGGTTTTCCCGATCGAGTGTCCCTACCCGCTCGATCGCTTACTCGATATCGACTGGCTACCCGATCCGGGAAAGAATTGTTGATAAGTTCGGATAAAATAGGCGTGAATAGACTTTCCCGCGAGATGTCGATGAATGACGATGGAATTCCCGGTTTCAGTATAGCGATCGCCCGGTTGGAGTCGGTCGAGGTCGATCGTTTCGCCCGTTGGGTGACGCGAGCGCCCGTACCGGGGGGATACGTGCATCACGATTGTCCGTGGACGGCCGAGTTAACCGCGCTCTGGATGGCGTGGCAGGAAATGTTCTGTCTGCAAGAAAGTGTACCCCCACCGGTCGCGAATTCATCGGTGGAAGTCCCGATCGCTTTCCCGATCGAAGCGGGAAGTTACGGGGGTCAATTGATGCAGAATCTCGGGATCGGGCTGTGGCGCTGGTTATTTCAAGCGTCGATCGCCGAGAGTCTGGCCCGGAGTCAGGGGATCGCGATGGGCAAAGATCGACCCCTGCGCGCGCGTCTGGAAATCCGCGATCCCGCTTTACTCCTCTTGCCGTGGGAGATCATGCAGGCCGAGGCGGGGAGGCAGGCGATCGGCCTGAGTCCGCGAACACTTTTCAGCCGTACCACGAGCGATGTCGATCCCCTTTTCCCGCTAAAACTAACCGACTCTCTCGATATATTGCTCGTTCTCGGTGATAATAAACCGTCCGATCGCCTTCAGCTAGAGATAGAAGCGGCCCGACTCGTCCAGGGAATTATCGAGGAAGGGGAAAATCTCTCGGATTCCCCGGTCCCGGTGAGAGTCGATCCCCTGATCCGGCCGACCGCGGCAGAACTCACCCGCGCCCTCGATACGGGGAATTACAACGCCTTTTTTTACGCGGGTCACGGGATGGCCGCGCCGAACGGGGGAACGCTGTTTCCGCGCTCGGACGAGCGGTTAAACGGGACGGAATTAGCCGGGGCTTTAGTGAGGAATCGGGTGACGCTGGCGGTATTTAACGCCTGTTGGGGGGCGTATCCCGCGCGATCGAACGGGAAAACGCTCGATCGCAGTAGTTTGGCGGAAGTGCTGATCCATCACGGGGTTCCCTCGGTGGTCGCCATGCGGGACGCGATCGCCGATCGAGAGGCGTTGAGTTTTATCGAAACCTTCACCCGCGGCCTCGCGCGACGGCTCCCGATCGATCACGCGCTCCGGTTCGCCCGTCAGCAGTTACTCACGCTCTACAAGTACAATCAACCCGCCTGGACGCTACCGATCCTCTATATGCACCCCGATTTCGACGGGTGTTTACTTCAATCCGCCGACGAGGGGATCACGCGATTACCGGATAGCGGCGCGACCCTGCCCCCCGCGTACCTGCGCTCGCTGGAGGGTCCCGATCGGGTCTGGCGCGTTCGCGGGGGATTACTGCGGGTGGGACGACTCGCGGACAATGATGTCATTCTCCCCGACCAGTGGGTCAGTAAACGTCACGGGGAAATCATCTGTCGTAAGGTAGAAGAAAGGGGAAAATATCAATACTATTTGCGTGATTTTTCCCGTTTAGGTACATTTATTAGTCACGATGGGAACTGGCAGACGGTTCACCACCAAGAAACGCGGCTTCGATCGGGATTGCAGATCCGTTTCGGCAATTCGCGCGGTCAAACGCTCGAATTCGTGATCGAGTGATCCCGGTTTTCCGGATTCGGGTCGAGACGAATTCGGGCGTGGCGAGCGATCGGGCGCGGATGTCCGTCCTGAATCGAGAGATCCGGTACGGCCCGGCGAACCCCGATATTCCGAGAGATTTATGGCGCGGGGGCGTAGCGGTTTAAAGTCTGCCGCAAAGAAGCCGCCTCCGGGACTCTGACCTCGCCCGCGAAAATCTGCTGGGTCGTGATGCCGGGCTTGCCGTAAAATTCCGCGTTTCGACTTTCATCGATCGCTAGTTTAATTCCCTGTAGAGAGACCCCGCCGAATAAGCCCTCTCGATTGCGAACGTAGGTATAGACATCCGGCACGGTCGAGGTAGCTGTCACCGGGTTGGCACCGGTCGGGCCCGCGGAACCGCTGACACTCCCTCCGAGACTGAAATCTTGCGCTAAAGCTTTCTCTAAACTCTTTTTCGTGTTAAAAACCATGATCACGTCGCTCGATTGCGCGCCGACCTGTAGACCGACACTCCCGCCGGTCAGGGTGACGAAGGCGGGATTACTCCATTTTCCCGACGCTTCGCGGGCGACCAAGACCCCCGCGCCGCGGGTTCCGCCCAAGATAAACCCGGCTTTGATCACATCGGGAATAATGGCGATCGCCACGGCTTTTTCTAGCACGGATTTGGGAATTTTCTGGGATTCCGACACTTTCCCGGTAAACACCTGGGTGGACGATCGGACACTATCGATCGCCGCTTGTCGGCTCGCCATGACGGCGGGTACGGCGCTCGCGAGAATCACGGTAGTCAGAACTAGGGCTTGAATTCGACGCGGGATCATGTCAATTTCTCCATCAACTCTAAACGTTTTCCGGCAAAGGATAACGAGCCGATCGCGCGGGCTTCGCGAAAACCCCTACTGGCAAGATAACTCGATATCTCGAAAACCGGGCTATTCCAAAATAGCGCTCTTTTCCCGATCGCGAGCGAGAGCGATCGGGAAAATTTTCTTTCGCGCCCATTTTGTCCGAATTCCTGCCCGGACGGGAATTTATGACATCATAGCCTAGGTTCGGAATTCAAAAATTGTCGCGTGGTTCAGTCGTGGGGGCGGGTTTAGCCGACCGATTAGTGAGAAGCGTTATCTTGACAACAAAACCCGCCCGTACAGAAATCAGGAGGAATCATCAAGAATATTATCGGTAATTTTTTAAAAAACCTATTTATCGTATAATATTCCAGCTTTGAAAGTTTTTAGATCCTCGAAAATGAACTGGCAGACGGTTCACCATCCGGAAACATCGAGTGAAGTGGGTTTCGGATCGATCGAGACCGGTTCCCCCGATACGAGAATCCCCCTAAATTTCCGAGGAAGGGGAAAAATAGGGGGATCGATCGGGTTCGGGTGCGGATTTCTATTCCTCTCGCGCGAGTTTCAGGATCGCCGAAGTCACCTTCATGCTTTCCTCGTAGAGAACATCCTGACCCCAGCGCTGTAACTGTTTACCGAGGAGGGTTTCCGTTTTCTGATCCGCGAGCGAGGAAACCTGTTGTATCCGGCACGATTGCGCCCCTCCGCCGGCTTCCATCCGCATACAGCCGGTGGTTTCCGAGCAGAGTACCGTACAGCAATCGGCCTGGAGGTTGCTGGAACCGAGTTTCAGACTGATCAGGTCGCCCTGAACCGAACCCCAATCGGCCACGGGAACCCCGGCTAATTCCACCTCGATCGAGCGTTGATCGGGCGCGGCCAGGGTGACGCGACGGAGATCGTAATCGCCGTCCTCGTGGCTATAAGCGACCGGTTTCCATTGCAGGCGGCTGGCCATCCAACCGAGATACATCAAGGCCTGAGCGGGATTACCTTTCTCGTAATCGATCGTCACCCGATCGATCTCCAGAACCGCGCCGCGTCTTTCCGGCGGATCGAACGCCTCGGCGGTGAGTTCCTGCCACGGAGCCAACCGCCCCCAGTTGAGATCGGCGAGGGGAATCCCTTTGTCCAACATCTCCCCATTTTGGAACAGAGCCGTTTCCGGATCGCGGAAGGTACTGGAATCGACGATCACCGTGTCCACCAAACTGGAAAGACGCTTGAACAGACCGAATTCGGTTTCGGGAGTGGCTTTCCACCAGAGGAATTTCGGCAGTTCCGGGATTGTTAACTCGGCGATAATCCCGCCGATCCGATCGAGCGCGGCGGCGGTTCCCCGGAGATTGACGTACTCGCAACAGACGAGAGTATTTTGCGATCGCTTGTTCACCGGACAATAGGCCGACACCTGCACCTTCACCCCCTCATCCTCCTCCGCGGTAGGACAGAGGGTGATAATCCGGCAGGGATTGGAGGCGGCGATCGCGTCGGCGATACCGATTCCCTCCAGATCCGGGGTGTAATGTTTCGCGGTCATCGCCGTAGACGGGTGCAAGGTTCCATCGACTTTCGCCCTGTCCAGTTCCGCTTTCAATCGGGTCAAGAACGCTTCGTTCGATACCCCCGTCACTTCCAGTCCGAAAGCTTTTTGAGCCGATTTGATCGCGGCGTTGGTGCGCGGGCCGGCGATCCCGTCGATGGGGCCGGTGTAATATCCCAGCGCGGCCATCAATTGTTGCGCCGCGTCGGGTTCGTAGACGATAAAGCTAAAAGTGGCCGCTCGCGTGGCGGCGATACTGTTATCGTTCCCGTTATACACCTGCCAGATGGAGCGCAGTTCGCTCTCGATAAAATCGATCGATACATCTTTCGGTGCTTGCAAAGAAACCAGGGGAGGCGTTTGAGTAGTCATAATCACTCGTATGAGTACAGTTAAAATTTCGCGCGATCGGGAGTCGGGAGTCGGGAGTCAGGAGTCGGGGCTACTGTCTCCTGTCTCCTCCCCGTTTACAATCTTCTCCAACGACGACCATCGCGGTTGATCAAAAATTCCGCTTCCGTCGGTTCCCAGGTTCCCGCCTCGTATTGGGGGACGGACGCGGGATCGGCGGGCGCGTCCCAGGCGGCCAGGGCGGGAGTCACCACGCGCCAGGCTTCCTCTACCTCGTCGGAACGGGTGAAAAGGGTTTGATCCCCCAACATCGCGTCGAGGAGAAGGCGATAGTACGCGTCGGCGCCGGTCGCCCCGAAAGAGGAACCGTAACTAAAATCCATCTCGACGGTACGGGTACGCAATTCCGCGCCGGGCATTTTCGCCTCGAATCGTAGCGCGATCCCCTCGTTCGGTTGAATCCGCATACTGAGAACGTTGGCGTTCGTTTGATGGGCGACGGATTGAAAGATCAGTAACGGGACTTCCCGGAATTGAATGGCGATCTCGGACACTTTTTTCGGCAGGCGTTTTCCGGTACGCATATAGAACGGCACACCCTGCCAGCGCCAGTTATCCACCATCAGCTTCATCGCCACGTAGGTCGGGGTGGTCGAGTCCGGACTGACCCCCGTTTCCTCGCGATAGCCGGGGACGGGTTTTCCTTGCATCCATCCGGCTTTGTACTGTCCCCGGACGGCGGATTTATCGAGGTTGTGGATGTCCGCGAGGTGAGTCGCTTGCAGGACTTTCACTTTCTCCCCGCGAATGCTGTCCGCGTCGAGCGCGTTGGGGGGTTCCATCGCCGTCAGACAGAACAACTGCATCAGGTGATTCTGCACCATATCCCGGAGCGCGCCGGATTTCTCGTAGTAACCGGCCCGATCCTCGACCCCGACGGTTTCCGCGACGGTAATCTGGACGTGATCGACGAACTGACGATTCCACAGTGGCTCGAAAATGGCGTTGGCGAAGCGGAAAACGAGCAAATTCTGGACGGTTTCTTTCCCTAGATAGTGGTCGATGCGATAAACTTGGTTTTCCTGACAGACCTCCTGTACCACTTGGTTGAGACTGCGCGCGGAGGTGAGATCCTTGCCGAAGGGTTTCTCGATGACGAGGCGCTGTTTCATCGGGTCGGCGAGCATTCCGGCCGCGCCGAGGTTTTTAATCCCCGGCGGGAAGAAGTTGGGAGATACCGCGAGATAGAAAACGCGATTGCCCCGAGTTCCCCGTTTCCCGTCCAATTCTTTGAGAAAAACCTTCATTTTCTCGTAACTCTCGGGATCTTCCATGTTGCCGGGGAAATAATACAATCCCTCGGCGAAGTCTTGCCACAGTTCCTCGCTCCCGATGCCGTCGGAAAATTCCTCGATGCCCTTACGCATCTGCTCTCTAAAATAGTCGTGACTCCATTCGCGCCGCGCCGTACCGACGATGGTGAGTTCCGCCGGGAGTCGTCGTTCTTTTTTCATTTGATAGAGAGCGGGAACGAGTTTTCGTTGGGTTAGGTCTCCTGACGCTCCAAAAATAACTAAAATAAGGGGTTCCGGGATTCTTTCCTGCTGTAATCCCACGCGGAAAGGGTTTTCAAGTAACGTTACCATAGGATTTTCTTTGGTTCCTGCATTACTTTTCAGTCTAGCGAGAATATTTAAGCGGGGAGCGGGGAAAATATTTAGATTTGATGATCGTTAGAGAGCGCGGGGGGCGAAAAATCACTCGATCGCCCCCTCGGGAAAAAGACGGGAATTTCGGGAGTCAGGAGCGATCGAATCTCGATTTCCCGAACTTCTCTCGCGCCGTCTCCCGCGAATTCTATAGATTTTTTTTACGTTTCCGGGTTGTTTTTACGTTTCTACACGGGGGCTAATTTTCGCGCCTTTTCCTCTAGGGAATTCAGGAGCGACTGGAAGGGTGTGACGAATTTCTCGATGCCGTCGAGTAGTAACTCTTCCATCACCGCGTCGAGGTCGATATCGATATCGGGATCTTGCAAGTTCTCGATTAAATTGTAGGCTAACTCGACATGGCTTTCAATGCGATCGCCCGGATGACAGTGATCCGCGCAGGCCTCGATCGTGGCGGGCGGGAGAGTATTGATCGTATCGCGGCCGATTAACTCGTCCACGTACATTACATCGCTATATTCGGGGTTTTTCGTTCCCGTACTCGCCCAGAGAAGTCGTTGCACTTTCGCGCCTTTTTCCGCGAGAGCTTTCCATCGATCGCTCGCGTAGATTTCTTTCGATTTCTGATAGGCGATCTTGGCGTTGGCGATGGCGACTTTGCCTTTTACCTCTAGTAATTTCACTTTCCGCTCGATGCGATCGACCCCGGTTAATTTCTCGTGAATCCGATGGTCGATATTGGTATCGATACGACTGAGAAAGAAACTGGCGACCGAGGCGATTTTACTAATATCTTTTCCCTCGGCGGCGCGTTTTTCTAATCCCCGAATATACGCCCACGCGCTATCAATATAACTCTCCACGGAAAAGAGTAGGGTAACATTCACGTTGATCCCCTGATAGATCGATTCCTCGACCGCGGGTAATCCCTCGCGCGTACCGGGAATTTTAATCATCACGTTCGGGCGATCTAGCGTGGTAAAATAGCGTTTCGCTTCGGCGATCGTTTTCGCGGTATCGTTCGCGATCGTCGGCGTGACCTCGATACTCACATAACCGTCTAAACCGTTACTTTTTTCGTAGACGGGACGGAGAATATCGCAGGCGTTGCGGATATCCTCGAAAACGAGAGATTCGTAGATTTCTAAAATCGGTTTACCCGCGCGGATTCCCGCCTCGATATCCGTGTCGTAGATTTTATTCCCTTTAATGGCTTTTTCAAAAATCGCGGGATTAGAAGTGATCCCGACGATGCCGCGGGTATCGATCATTCTTTGTAATTCCCCGGACTGAAGGACATCCCGGCTGAGATTATCCATCCAGATACTTTGTCCGTAGGTTTGTTCGATCTCGAAAATAGGATTGCTAACGGTCATGAGATACTATCTCCTGTCGTTTGTAAAGCGGATGAATGGTCGGGCTTCCTTCTATTTTTCGAGTCGCTAGTTACTATCCGTCGGGAAATTTCTTCCTCGATCTCTATCTAAAGTTCGTTGAAACGGACTGAAATAGAACGGGAATTTTTCCGAGATCGAGTCGGCTTTATCCGAGTGAGTGACGATTGGAATCGTTATCGGAATAGCCCTCGAATCTCGGTTATCCTAACTAGCAACCCGCGTTACTTATTGTCGAGTTTCAAAATCGCGGCGATCTCGATCGGCGATGAAAGATTCGACGAGTTTTACATCTTCCATGCTACCAATTATTAATGGGGTTCGGGTGTGAAGCTTGTCGGGAACGATATCTAATAAGTTTTCCCGTCCGTCGCTCGCGCGTCCCCCGGCTTGTTCGATTAAAAAAGCGAGCGGCGCGGTCTCGTAAAGCAAGCGCAATTTTCCCCGCGGGTTTTTCACCGTACCGGGATAGAGAAATACGCCACCCTGTAGTAAAATTCGATGGATATCACCGACGAGCGCGCCGCTATATCGCGCGGTATATCCCTCGTGACGGTGAACGTACCGGGTATAGTCGCGAATCGCCTCGTCCCACTGCCAGAAATTGCCCTCGTTGGTGCTATAAATCGGCCCGTGGGGGGGAATAGAAATATTCTCTTGCGCGAGGATAAATTCGCCTAAACTGGGATCGAGAACGAAGGAATGAACGCCGCGACCGATCGAATACACCAGCATGGTCGCCGGCCCGTAGAGAATATAGCCGGCCGCGATCTGTTTCCGTCCGTTTTGCAGTAAATCCCGCGCGTCACCGTCGGTATCGTCCCCTTCCTGTTGTCGGATGGCGAAAATCGATCCCACGTTGAGGTCGATATCGACGTTGGAGGAACCATCGATCGGGTCGTAAAGTAGGGTATAGCGTCCGATCGGACAGTTTTCGGGGATATAGTAGGGGTTATCCATTTCCTCCGAGGCCAGACGGCAGACGAGACCGCTTTGTTTGAAAACGGAGATAAAGACCTCGTTCGCGAAAACGTCCATTTTTTTGACCGATTCGCCTTGTACGTTGGTTTCTCCCGTGAAACCGAGGACATCCGCCATCAATCCGGCTCTACTGAGACGACGGGCGATCAATTTCCCCGCGAGCGCGATCCGGTTCATAATGGCGCTGAGATCCTGCGCGTCCGCGGAAAAACTTTGCAATTGTTGGAGGACGTGACGGGAAAGCGTGGTACAGTCTCGATCGAGCGTGTGTTCGGGAATGGGAAAGGAAGCGGTAGTTACCATAGATTAAAATCCTCGTTGGGGGACGGTACAGCGTTCTATCATTCCGATTCTCTCTAGGGATCGGCTCCGATCGCGTCCTGCTATCTGCCGATCTTAGTCGTGAATTTTCCCGCGACCCCGTAAACTTTAGATGAGCTTCAAAGTTGGGGCGATCTCGACGATGAGGGAATTCGGGGTTCGATCGCCCCGCGAGAGAGTCATGGTACATTGGGGACAGAAATCCTCGAAAGAAGTGATTTCTCGATCGCTTTCCGTTCGTTTTAGAGAGTAAGAGTATGTCCACTGTTATCGATATCGGCGCGTTACTCGATCGAGACCCGAAAATTCATGGCGGTTGTCCGATTATCGCGGGAACCGGGGTTACGGTGCGTCGAGTGGTGATCTGGTATAAACAGGGTTATCAACCAGAACAGATCGCCGATGAAATCCCTCATCTGAGCCTAGCCCAAGTTTATGCGGCCCTGACGTATTATCACGCCAATCAAGCGGAGATAGAAGCGGATATCGCGAGGGAAGAAGAGGAAAGTGAGCGATTGGAAGTGTTACATCGATCGGGGCGAATTTCACGCGTATAATTCGCCTGTATATGGATGAAGATTCCACGGGTCGATCGTTGGTTTGAACTTTTTTACAAATGTGTCTGTATTCGGTATTCGTAAACGGGAGAGCGAGATGAAACAATCATTTACCGCGCGAGTTTTCCAAGAAGGGGATTGGTTTGTCGCCCAATGTTTGGAGATAGATATCGCAAGTCAGGGAAGAAATGAAGAGGAAGCGTTAAGCAATCTTCAAGAAGCGTTAGAATTATATTTTGAACCGCCTTGTGCCACGATCGTGCCGAAATTACAGAAGATCGAGGTAGAAATCGATGCCGCTTAAACCCTTACCTTTTCGTCAAGTCAAAAGAAAGTTAGAGGCGGCAGGTTTTCAGGTAATCGGGCAGAAGGGAAGTCATGTCAAATTTGCCAAAGAAACCCCGGAGGGAAGGCGAACCGCGATCGTTCCCAATCACAAAGAAATCGCTCCCGGTACGATTGGCAGTATTTTAAGACAGGCTGGATTAAGTATTGATGAATTTGAACAATTATAAATTATAATGATTGCTAAAAAATTTGGTTCACCCCAAAAGTAACTACTTAAAAAAAAATTAATTACCGCAAGAAAACATGGATACTCTCACTCGATCGATCCCGAAAAATAAAATCCATTCCACCAATACGGCTCTACTGGTGATCGATATGCAAAGGGATTTTATCGATGTCGGGGCGGTTTTGGAAACTCCTGGCGGACGGGAATTAGTCGAAAAAATCAATCGGCTGATCGCTTGGGCGAGATTACAGGAAATTCCGATTATTTTCACGAGAGAAATGCATCGATCGGACAAAAGCGATTTCGGAATTGAATTAGAATACGAACCGGTTCACTGTTTGGAAGGAACGCCAGGATCTGAATTGACGGATGGACTGGACGCGCGACCGGAAGATTATTATTTAATCAATAAACGGCGTTACGATTGTTTCGCGGGAACGGAACTCGATTTATTTCTGCGATCGAAGCGGATCGAGAATCTGATCTGTTGCGGGGTATTGGCTCAGGTTTGCGTGTTGAGTACCGTTTTAAGCGCTCGCAATCTCGATTATCGCGCGATCGTTCCCCGCGACGCGATCGCCGGAAGTAGTCCCGAATACGAGGCCGCCGCTTTATTGTGCATGGGTTCCGCGTTCGCGTATCTTTCCTCGATCGAGGAGATAATCGCACTAGAATCGCTTTAATTATAGAGTTCTGTTTTTAAACCGAAGGGATCTCTTGGATATGGGGTGAAAAAAGTATAATTTGATACGCCATATTATATTGATAGGTTCGCTTTTAAGTATTGACATACTTGGTTTTCACGGATCGCCAGCTAGAGTGATCGCCGGGTTCCCAAGAGAGCCATTTTTATTATTAAGATATCCGACATATTCTTTGATAAACTTCTTTAATAAACCAATCAATAACTTTTGTAATTTCTTCATATTGAGGTTTAGGAGAGTATAGAGCATATGCATATTTTTGATTCTTTAACTTTTCTTTGATCGCTTCTCCTACTTTTTCCTCAGAGCCATGAGATGATATATTCCTGTACTTTTTAATATTTATGATATGCATATAATTTGCAAATAATACATTTTTCTTGTTTTTAAAATTTCGATCTAGGATATAAAAGAAAATGCTGATCATTGCATGAGTCTGATTTTTTAACTTATCAAATTCTTTTTTGAAAATATACCTCCCGTCGCTTATTTCTGCGTACATATCACTTGTGATACTCTCTGCCCGAACATATATATCTACTGGTGTTTCAAATTGCAATTTACGATATTCTTCACAAACAAGATCGTAAGCGGTCAAAAGTTTGTTGTCACTTTTGCGTTCACTTATACAGATATATTCTCTTTTAAATAATTCTCTAAGTATTGCTTCAATAGATCTAATTGCTTCTCCACAAAAATGGATAAAACTCAAGGCATTGTCCTTTTGTCTGAATTTTGCCATATCTTTATTGTATTGTTCAAGATTCTCACGCAAAACACATAAAGATTTATCTTTAGAATCGATGTATTTATAATCAATCAAAAATTCATTTTCGTCATTTAAAGATTGAGATGATTTCTCATCCTCTTTTTGCGTCGGGTGTATCGAGCTTGAAAATTTATTGATTTCTTGGATTAATTCATTGCCAAATAAAGAACTATCGGTCGTTTTTTTTAAATATCGAGAAATATCCTCGTACATCATAAAAACAACTTTTTTAAGATCATTAATGTCTTTTTCAATTTTTTCATTCATAATAAATATAAAGAATTTAGTTTTCGGGTAATGCTTTAACAAGTTTATGATATTTCTCGAAATATTTCAAGTAAACACTATCTGTTTTTCCTTTTACCAATCCAATAAACTCTATTTTACCTCTTAAAATTTGTAAAAAATTTGATTTACCTTTGAGAGAAAATCGTGATTTTTTTTCATACTTTTCCTGAAACTCCTTTTCCGCCGCATCTAAACCGAACTTCGCCCAAGCATGAAGCATGGCGCGTACTTGACGAATGTAAGAGCGATCGACATTCGGAAATTGATTAGTGGTTAAACCAGTGACAGATTGATGATTATTTCTCGTCTGTAATCTTACTTTTCTATCATTAACTCTAAATCCATTCTCAGCAATAATATTGAATAGAGGCTGACCCAAAATAACTTTTTTAATTCCCTCCTCATCAATGATAGAAGCTAGGGATTCGGGAAATTTCGGAAGCGTAGTAGAAAAAGTGATATCGTCAGCGTAACGAGTATATGTGGCCTTGCATTCTTTAGCTAAACGTTGTAATTGACTATCCATCTTCGCGCAGATCATGTTTGTCACAATCGGCGAGGTTGGCGCGCCTTGTGGAAGTTGATTATCATGACAACAAATCTGAGCTAAAATTGTAGCTATAGTTGGACTTAAACCATAGGGGGGCGACATAAATAATCCTCGAACTCGCCCGAAATTGATTGAAGAAAAAAAATCTTCTAAGTCTAAATTAAGTACATAACGCTTACCCGCATGAGCTTGGGCGTTAGTGACGATATTCTTTCTCTCTACAAATCCATGTACAGAAGGTTTTACAACATAAACCGCCTGTAAAACTTGATTGAGTTTGCCTTGAATTAACTTTAGCGCGGTTACAGGAGTACAGATCTGACGAATGCCACCAGTTTTTTTCGGTATCTCAAATCTTTTATATCTAATCTCTGGATTAACCAAATAAATATGATACACGAGAATACGATAAGGTACTTGTAGCAAATTCGCCACATCGCCAGGATATTTTAAAGATTCAAATTTTTTGCGTAACACTTCTGGTTCTTCTCTTAGAAGAAACTTAGAGAGTTTTTTTACCTTGACTTTTTGATTTTTTAATTGTCCCTGGGGAAATCGAATAGGCATAACTTAGGGATAGCAAAAAAAAACTCGCGGGCGTATTCTAACCTATTCCCTGACGCGTTTCCGGCTCATGAGACGCGCGCGGTTGTAAAGCTAACCGAAAGATACACCGTCGCAGGATCAACAACGGAAATCAATACTTAACCCGCGAGTGATTAGATGGCTATATCAGGGTTATTCCCTGATTCAAGCTTCTTTTAGCATATTCTATCGTTCGCTTTCTGTCATCCCCCAGATGCGAATGACGATCGCCTCCCCCCGATCGATCTCCGCCCCGCCCCCAGCGAGTACAATAGACAAGGAAAGAATCGGTCATCGAAACCATGCGATCGCTCACTCGAAACTCGCCAGAAAATTTTGCCAAGCATTAGCGGGACTCACCGAACGCATCTATCGGACCCCCTCTAATACTTAGGTACTACTATCATGGCTGAAACTTATCTTTTAGACAAACTCAAATCCGTCGAACAAACCTATCGGGAACTCACCCGCCGTCTCGCCGACCCCGACATTACCGGCAATCCCAACGAACTCCAACGGGTAGCCAAAGCCCGCGCCTCCCTAGAGGAAACGGTAAACACCTACGAGATCTGGCAGAAAGCGACGGAAGATCTCGTCGGGGCGAGACAGATCCTCAAAGAGTCCGCCAGCGACCCCGAATTGCGGGAAATGGCCGCCTTAGAAGTCGAGGAACTGGAAAATCAGATTCAGGAACTAGAAGCGAAACTGACGATTCTTCTCCTCCCCCGCGATCCCAACGATGATAAGAACATCATGCTGGAGATCCGCGCGGGAACCGGGGGGGATGAGGCGAGTATCTGGGCTGGCGATCTCGTGCGTTTATATTCCCGGTACGCGGAGACGCAGAACTGGAAAGTGAGCCTTCTGAGCGAGTCTTTAGCCGATATGGGCGGCTTTAAAGAGGCGATCCTCGAAATTAAAGGGGATAACGTCTATAGTAAGCTGAAATACGAGGCCGGGGTGCATCGCGTGCAGAGGGTTCCCTTAACCGAGGCGAGCGGAAGGGTACATACTTCCACCGCGACGGTTGCCGTCATGCCAGAGGTAGATGACGTGGAAGTGCATATCGATCCGAAGGATATCGAGCTTACCACGGCCCGATCGGGCGGCGCGGGCGGTCAGAACGTGAACAAGGTGGAAACCGCGGTCGATTTAATCCACAAACCGACGGGAATCCGCGTTTTCTGTACCGAGGAACGATCGCAACTGCAAAACCGCGAGCGCGCCATGCAGATCCTCCGGGCGAAACTGTACGAGATCAAGTTACAGGAACAACAGGCCGAAGTCTCGTCTATGCGTCGATCGCAGGTGGGAACCGGTTCCCGATCGGAGAAAATCCGCACCTATAACTATAAGGATAACCGGCTCACCGATCACCGTTTGAACCAGAATTTCCCGCTCGATCGGGCCTTAGAAGGCGATATCGAGGATATTATCCAATCCTGTATCGGCCGCGACCAACAGGAAAAACTGGCCGAGTTAGCCAACTCTCCCGAAACCGCCG
This sequence comes from Pannus brasiliensis CCIBt3594, assembly GCF_036688125.1. Taxonomy (NCBI): domain Bacteria; kingdom Bacillati; phylum Cyanobacteriota; class Cyanophyceae; order Chroococcales; family Microcystaceae; genus Pannus; species Pannus brasiliensis. Next base: position 21,174 of record NZ_JBAFSM010000042.1, read on the forward strand.
AAGCCCTGAAATAAGGCGCGGACGGCGATCGAATAGGGGCGGATCTTTCGGGATTCGCTCCTATCGCCTTTTTTTAAGGGATTCATAACAAATTCCGAACTCGATCGGGTTCCATTTTCCGGGGTTGCGGACATAATTGGGAAAGGAAAAGGATTCTCTCGATCGAGTCCGCGAATTACCCCGTAAGAGTCAATGATAAAGATTTACGGGCGTAAATATTCTTTCGTTCGTTGCAAGGCTCGATCGACTCTTTTTCCGCTATCTAGCGAATGTGAGGAGTGTATCGTGAAACGATTTTCCCCGATCTCGATCGGCGTGCCGGTTGTCCTATCTCTCTTAACTGTCGGGTTCGATAGCGGGCGATCGAACGCCGAAGAATCTCCCGCGAACCCGATGGCGACGATTCCCTCCGTTTCTAGTCTGGCGGCCGAACCTCGCGCCAATCCGATGGCGCAGGTAACGAGCGTCAATCAACTGCGCGACGTGTCACCGACCTCGTGGGCCTATGAAGCTTTGCGGAGTTTAGTCGAGCGGTACGGGTGTATTGTCGGTTATCCCGATCGCACCTTCCGAGGCGATCGCGCCCTCACCCGTTGGGAATTCGCCGCCGGTTTAAACGCCTGCCTCAACGTGATGGAACGTTTACTACAAGAGGGCGTATCGGTTGTTCGCGAGGATATCGATCGACTCAAACGACTCGCCGAAGAATTTCAAGCCGAACTCGCCGCGTTGGGCGCGCGCGTCGATAATCTCGAACAACGCACCTCCTTCCTCGAAGATCATCAATTTTCCACCACTACCAAATTAAGCGGCGAGGTGATCTTTTCCGTGGAGGGCGCGACCGGAGGCGAACCCGACAACAGTGACGCGCAATTCGTCTTCAATAACCGCGTCCGACTGAATTTATCCACCAGTTTCACGGGAAAAGACGCTTTAATCACCGGTTTACAGTCCTATAACTTCGGTTCTCGCCTATCCGGTAGTTCTAGCGTCGGGGAAACCCTCTTCCCGAACCAAGTATCGGTTCTGACCGATTCGATGACCAAACTGAACTACGAACCGCAATTCCCCGGATTTAACCCGCAGAATTTGAGCGTGAATTGCGGGGGAAACGATGTCTGTCTCTATAAACTGCTCTACGTCTTCCCCGTTTTCGATAAATTTACCGCCTTTATCGGCCCGATGGCGGAAACCACCGACGCGTTCCCGACGATTATCCCCTTCTCCAGCGAGGGACAGGGCGCGATCTCCCGTTTCGCGGCGGTGAACCCCGTTTTGCGGATGTCCGGGGGAACTTCGGGTTCGGGACTCGCTTCCGCCGGGGGCTTTATTTATACCCCCATCCCGCAGGTGGATTTCCGCGCCCTCTACGCGAGTGTTAACGCCGCGATTCCCGATAATAAAGGGTTTCCCGGCACTCCCCTCGGCGCGGGCTTATTTAACGGTAGTTACGTGGCCGAAGCCCAGTTAACCTTAAAACCCTTCAGTAGCCTCGATATCGGCCTGAACTACGCTTACAGTTACCACCAGATCAACATTCTCGGCAACGGAGCGGCGGCCTCGTCTACGGGGGTTCTGGGAGGCTTACCGCTCACCACTCCCGTCAATATCAATTCCGTGGGCGCGACGTTCACCTGGCGTTTTAGCGATTTCGCCTACCTCACCGGCTACGGTTCCTATTTCTTTGTCGAGCAGGCCAACGGTGGCGCGTATACCAATCTCAGTAGTTGGATGACGGGTTTATATTTCCCGGATCTCATTCTGCCGGGGAATTCGGCGGGTTTAATCTTCGGACAACCCCAGTATCGGACGGCCGCGGGAGGAGGCGCGACGCGAAAACCGTCCGATATCCGATCGCTCGCCACTCCCTATCAGGTCGAGGCGTACTATAACTTCAAGGTGAATAATAATATTAGTTTCACCCCCGGCGGTTTCGTCATCTTCAATCCCGAAGGTGACTCGCGCAACTCGACGACCGCGGTGGGAGTCCTACGCACCACCTTTACCTTCTAAGCGAAAAACGGGACGGATTCGCTGAATAATGGGGAAAGGGAACAGGGGAAAGAATCAGCCTTTCCCTCCCGTATCCCCGCTAGATCTCCAGACAATCGGGATAAAGATGTGACCTTCTCCGATATTTTGCGTCGAATCATTAACAACGCGAATCTTCACACCGATGAGATCGAAATATTATTAGCCTCCGAGAGAGAAGATTCTCGGCAGGCTGATTTTTTTTCTCTCCAAGAAAAAATAGAACGATTCCGACTTCTCTGGCCGGAAGTGCGGGAAAAGTGCCGGGAATTGGGGATCTCTTCGGAAGACGCGATTCTCGTCACTTTCTGGCGCTTGTGGCTGACGGTGGCGATCGAACTCCGGGATTCGCCGAAACCGTTCGTACAGGGAATCCTCGCGCCGCAGGGAACGGGAAAAACGACGTTAACGGTCATTTTACGGCTAATTTTACAATCCTTCGGGGTGAGAGCGATCGGACTGTCGATCGACGATCTGTATAAAACCTATTCGGAACGTTTACAACTACGCGAGGCCGATCCTAGATTACGCTGGCGCGGCCCGCCGGGAACGCACGATATAGAATCGGGAATCGAAACCCTCGATCGCTTTCGGAACCGCGAGAGATCGATCGCCATCCCCCGATTTAACAAGGCCTCGCACGGGGGACAGGGAGATAGAATCGACCCCGAAATCGTCGGGGATATCGATATTATCCTTTTTGAAGGCTGGTTTCTCGGCGTTCGTCCTGTCGGGGAGGAAATTTTCGATTCCCCTCCCGATCCGATTGTAACCGCGGAAGATCGCGCCTTCGCCCGCGATTGCAACCGACGCTTACGGGACTATATCCCCCTCTGGGAGCGGATCGATCGACTCTTAATCCTCTATCCCCTCGATTATCGCTGGAGTCTGCAATGGCGGAAAACAGCCGAACCCGCGGGCGGGATGAGATATACAGAGATAGAGGAATTTGTCAAGTATTTTTGGAAAAGTTTACATCCCGAAATCTTTCTCCCGCCGATGTTGGATCGAGCCGATCGAGTGGTGAAAATTAACCGCGATCGCTCGATCGGCGCGATTAAGAGCCGGATAATTGACGTTTGAGCGATTCTAGGGAAGCCCAGCGACTATCGATCGCCGGCGCGGTGTCCTCTTGCGTCACCGTGAGCGGTTGACAGTCCTTACCGCACAGTTGACGGAGCGGCAAAGCCAGACACAACTGCTCGTAAATCCATTTTTCCGTGTCGAAATAGCCATCCGGGGAAAGGGTTTCCGAAAGATCGTCGTAGGCGACCTCCCGCTCTAGGGGATAGGCTTTATCCATGTCTATCTCCCGATCGAGCCAGATCACTTCCGAGACATCGAGGGGTAAACGATGATTGTACTGTTGTAAACAGCGATCGCAGGTTAAGGTGACGATCGTTTCCGCTTTCAGCGACACCTCTAAAAAATTGCCCCCGTGACGGACGACGAGAATACCCCGAAGCGGTGTCAGCGTTTGCATACCCGGAATGAAATCGTCGAGAGCGATCGATTTCTGCCGGTCGGGGGATTTCAGGAGATTGGGAATAAAGATCGGTTCCATACGCGACTCCTATCGGGGGCGTTTGCTAGGCTAATTCTAGCAGTCATTCCGCCGCCCCCGAATATCTTCCCACCCGGAGGTGGAGCGGCCAGTATACCCGCTGGCGATCGCCCCAATCCTCCTCCAATCGTTCTAATACTTTACCGATCTCGGCTTCCCCGTGGCGATCGAGATACCGCTGAAAACCCGACCAAGTGCAAAGATAGCCGATCACCTGTTCCGCCGTCCACTCGATCGACATCGCGAACGGGGGTATTTCGATTTCGGGGAAAGGAAACGGGATCGATCGATAGCCCTCCATAACGATATGTCTCTCCGGGGGCCAGAACGGGTCGATCGTGTCGTAAAAGGTCTGTAACGTCGCTTTTAACCGTTCGTCCGCGTCCGGGAGATGGAAAAACGCGTAAGTCCACAGGGCGATAATTCCGTCCGGTTTTAACACCCGTTTCGCCTCGCGGAAAAACCGATCCGCGTCGAACCAGTGGAAAGCCTGCGCGACGGTGATCAGATCGATCGAGTCCGGGGATAGGGGAGTGGATTCGGCGACGGAAACGAAGTATTCTACTTTCTCATTCGGCTCCGCGTTGTCGATCTGCGCCTGACTTCCATCGGTAGCGTACACTCTCTCGAAATATCTCGCCAATACGGTCGCTACCTGCCCGTTTCCCGTCGCGCAATCCCACGCGGCCTTTTTTTCCTCTACCAGTTCGCTCAAGTATTGAATCAATTCCACCGGATAACGGGGGCGGAATCGGGCGTAATCCGCGGACTGTCGGGAAAAATAATCTTTAAAGCTCATAAATCGCGTTTACTCCCCTTGAGAGATTTTTGTCGATCGAGAGCGATCGACTCCTCGATCGGGCGATAATTGGTAAATTACCGCCCCGATCATTATTGTTTCGAGACCGAGAGTTTATACCCCTAAAATTTCTTTTAGTTTAGTTAACGCGACGGCTTCCCGATCGCTGACTTTCGCCCCGGTTCCGAAGAGGCCACTTCCGGCGGCGTTGGCTACCGCGTCCGCGCAGGAATAGATAAATTCCTTGTACTGTTGGATGTCCTCGGGGGTGGCTTTGGTATTCAAAATCGCCAGCGCCGCGCTAATTTTCTCGATCGCCGTATCGATCGCCGTGTCCGGTTGGAGATCTTCGGCCGAGATCTCCACTTTCGCGGGTGGGTTTTCCTTGGCTTGTTTTAACGCTTCCTCGGAAAAGAGGGTTTGAATAATAGTATTGGTGGGATAGGTTTCCGCGGCCCCGGCGATTTCTCGCGCCAGCGCGGTCGCCTCGATCGCCGTGGAAATAATGCCCGCGTCCACCATCGCCACCGCCATCCCGGTAATCATTACCGCCCTAGCGATCGTTGCCAGTTCATCGGAAGTGTACACGTCAACCGTCATAATTTTTCTCCTTCAGTTTTTGATTCGTTCGGGTCGATCGAATCTTGTCGATCGAGTGTTTTCGAGAGAGCGATCGAGCCGGATTTCCCGATCGATTTTCCGTGTCCCGCGCTTATTCTATCCGAACCCGTCTTCGTTTTTGTCAACTTAAGAATGAATTTATAAGGCGATCGGTCCGGCCGCCATCAATAACATAGCCACCGACGGATCGCGGTTTTCACGATCGATCCCGGACGGCAAGGGGCATTTAATCCGCAAATCCTCCCATCGATCGACGAGAACAATGGGGGTTATTATCACAACAGAGATCCCGACCCGATCGAGCGATCGCCGATCGACAACTAGAATTTTCATCCCTATGGTTAAACTAACCGCTCCCTTGCAGTATTCGATCGCCATTCTCGCGGGGGGGATCGTTCTCGTCGCGGGGGTTCGGGCGTGGAAAATCCCCAATGTCGTGATTTTTCCCGCGGCCGCTCTCGTTACTGTCGTCACCGCGATCGGTTTCAAAGCGATCGAACCCGATCCCGAAAAGTTAGCCCGCGAGGAAATCGATCGGGAATTAAGAAACCTCAAGGTTTCCGGTCAGGAGTTAGCGCTCAGAGCGGGATTCGTCCGACAGGAAGCCCGTCAAATTTTAAGCCGCGAGGTCGAGTATCAAAAATTGTTCGCCCGGATCGAAAAAACCTGTGAACCGTTCGCCGAAATCGTGCCGAAGATAGAGGAATTCGGTCGTCAGATCCCCCGGAAAAACGCGAGAGTATGCCTCGCCGAACTCAAAAAAGAGTTAGATTCGGCCCGCGATCTCGTCTCTTCGAGTCGCGGGAGCGCCCGTCAACAAGCCGAGGAATTCGTGACCGCGTTAGAGAAAAATTTAGAACTGGCGAAAACGGGAAACTCGGTAACTCTGGCCAAACTGTTACAATTACAGGCGATCGTTCAAGACGCGACGGAACTTCTCCAGGACGTGCAGAACAAAGTCCGAACGATCCGCCGTCGCGGGGTCGATCGAGTGGCGGAGATCGGCGAATTACGCGAGCGATTACAGGGGATTTCCCGTATTTTAGAGATTTTAATCCGGTGAAATATCCCGACCCGATCGCTCTCTAGAGCGAACCCGGCCCCGCGGGGGAACCGAACATCTTCTGATACACCGGTTGTGTCGGCGCGATCCACACCCGTCCCGTTCCCCGGAAAGTTTGCAGAAGCCCCTCGCCACTGGTGATCGCGCCGACGATCGAGGTGGAAGCCTTTTCCACGTTAAAGTGAACCCCCTCCGTCCGCAACAGGGCGAAAGTGCCGTCCACTTGCAGGGTTTCGTTATCGAGCGTCATTTCGAGAATCTCGCGCGGGGGTACGGGGATTTTAAAAACGACGAGACCCGTCCCGCTCACCTTGGTCTGATAGCGTCCCTCGCCCCCGGCCACTCTCGCCGAAAAGCTCTCGACCTTGTGCGCGTCGATTTTCAGCGAGTCCTCACAACAGAAAAATAGCCCCTGATCCGCGTACAGGGTTTCCCCGTTCAGTTGTCTCAACCAATAATGTCCGAAGGTCGGTTCTAGATACAATTCCCCTGTCCCCCGATACAGGGGTTTGAAAATCGTTTCTCCCGTTCGGGCCGCGGCGAGCGCGCCTTTCATCAGGCCGCCCCATCCCTCGCCCGCGCCCGTCGAACTCTCCATCTCGATCCGTCCCTTGAGGAATTGAAGCGCCCCCGGTTCGGTTCGTACCGCGTCCCGGTTCAGACGGACGCGAAGCTGACGGAGACGCATTCCCGCTCGATCGATCGTGTAAATCTGTTCCGCGACCCTCCACGATTCACTACCCCCGAGGGATTCGTATTCCAGTATCTCGAAAATCGTCCCGCCTCTGGTAACGCTCTCGACCACCGTGAAGGGAAAGGAAGGATTCGGGGTATTCATAGATCTCTTGCAGAATTCAAAAATTGTCGTGTGGTTAGGGAGTCAGGAGTCAGGAGTCAGGAGGAATAATCAAGAATATTATACCTAAAATTTTTAGTAAAAACCTATTTATGTTGTAAAATCCCATTTTTTGAGGTTTTTATAGCCTCAAAACGAATTGTGCGAGAGGTCTCATGACGGTGAATCGTGAAAATGGCTATATCGATCTTACCGAAGAGAGTTCTGACGATACCTTGATTCTCGGATTCTCGGAAAAAATCGCCCCGGACCGATCGAACCGGAGCGACCGTTCCCCGAGATCCCCCGGTCACGGATAATAATCCTCGGTACCCACGCGAGAAATGTATGAAAATCTTAATCATGGGAGGCACCCGCTTTATCGGGGTGAATCTAACGCGAGTTTTAATCGAGCGCGGCCACGAGGTCGTTCTTTTCAACCGCGGCAATAAACCCGCGCCGATCGAGGGAATCCGCCAGATCCACGGCGATCGAACCGATCCGGAGCAACTTAAAGAAAAGCTAAAAAACGAGACCTTCGACGCGGTTTTCGATAATAATGGACGCGAATTAAGTGATACTCAACCCCTCGTCGAGATTTTTAAAGACAGAATCCAGCATTTCGTCTACGTTAGCTCGGCGGGGGTTTATTTAAAATCCGACCTCATGCCCCATATCGAGGGAGATCCGATCGATCCCAAAAGCCGCCACAAGGGAAAACACGAGACGGAAACCTATCTCGCGGCCGCCGGCATTCCCTGGACATCGATCCGTCCCGTCTACATCTACGGGCCCGGCAACTATAACGATCTCGAAGCCTGGTTTTTCGATCGCCTCGTCCGCGATCGTCCCCTACCCGTCCCCGGAAACGGTCTCCACTTCACCGGATTCGGTCACGTCCTCGATCTGGCCGAGGCGATGGCCGCGGTTTTAGGGAACGATCGGGCGATCGGACAGATCTATAATATCTCCGGCGATCGCTACGTCACCTTTAACGGGTTAGCCAGAGCCTGCGCGGCCGCGATGGGCAAAGATCCCGAAAAAATCGAGATCGTCAACTACGACCCCAAAAAATTCGACTTCGGGAAACAGAAACCCTTCCCCCTGCGGGTGCAACACTTTTTCGCCGACATTCACAAGGCGATCGATCACCTGAACTGGAAACCCCGATACGACCTGGTATCGGGGCTAAAAGACTCTTTCGAGAACGATTATCTGGCCGGCGGTCGCCGGGAGAAAGAAATCGACCTCTCGATCGACGATACTATCCTCGCCGGGCGCTAGAAAATTACTGCACCCCCCACCAACCGAAAGCGGGGCCGACGAAACGGATCACCACCCAAACCGCCGCCAGAGCGCCGATCCCGATCCAGGCCCCCTTGGTGGTCACTTGATAGGCTTGTTCCGCTTGTTTTTTCGTGACCGGCAACCAGGATACGATTCTCTCGTCCTGTCCGTACTTATCGCCGAGGGCGGTTTTCCGACGTTTTGACTCTCCCATAACACTCGATGATCGCTATATATTAATTTAATTATATCGATAAATATCTTTTTTCGGAATAACGGGAGTGCCGGAAAAAACCCCGCGAGTTTTTTTTTCCAAAAGGGAAAATATCTATATAATAATGTCCATAAGCGGTGAGGAATGGAAAGTGCCGATCGCTCTATAGCGATCGTTTCCCCGACAAGGGGAGGGTGGGGGGAGAGAAAATCGAACCGTTGTTTCGCGAAAAACAGCTTAGAAAACGATACTCTTTAGAAAAATCGCCCGATCGAACGGCGATCGTCCCATGAAACCTATTACAATCTTAATTGTAGAAGATGAGTTAATTGTCGCCCACAGTCTTCGGGAAGCGTTACAGGACGATGGATACGAGGTCTTGAGCGTGGTAGATTCCGCCCCGGCCGCCACGCGAGCGCTAGAACAGACGAAACCCGATCTCGTGTTACTAGATATCACGTTAAAAGGTCCGATCGACGGGATCTCGCTCGGTCAAGAAATTCAACAGCGATATGGGATACCGATCGTCTATCTAACCGCGTACAGCGATCCGGAAACTCTAGAGCGAGCCAAAAAAACCAACCCTTACGGTTATCTTCTCAAACCCTATCGAGTCCAAGAATTAAAAGTGACGATCGAGATCGCCTTACACCGGTATCGCGAGGAGCGCGACGAGCGAAAACATTTACAAGAGGAAGCGACGATCGCCCGCAAGCTCAAGCAAGAATTCCTCACCAATATTAAACACGAAATCCGCACCCCGATGAACGCGATCCAGGGGTTCTGTCAACTTTTGCAGTACGAGATCCAGGAGGAACCCTCGCGTTCCTACATCGTCTCGATTTTAGAAAGTGGTAACGTTCTCATGAAGACCCTAGAAGATATTATCGAATTATCCAGGCTCGAATCCGGAGATATGGAGCGTTCCTTCCAGTGTTTCGATCCCCGAAGTTTGTTGAGCGAGGTGGGACAGATGGCTTCCGCGAAAGCTAGGGAAAAAAATATCGCCCTAGTCACCGCGATCTCCCCCGATCTACCCCCGCTGATCTTCGATGAACTCGCCCTCAAACGGATTCTCTCGAAACTGCTCGATAACGCGATCAAATTTACCGAGCGGGGAAGGGTGACGATCGAGGCCGACTGCCGGGCGGTCGAACCCGAGCGGGCGATCGAGTTGACGATTAGCGTCCGGGATACCGGGATCGGCATCGCCGAGAGCGATCGGGCGCGGGTTTTCGAGCCGTTCTCCCAGGCCGATAGCGGTTTAACCCGTCACCACGGGGGGATCGGCTGTGGTTTGGCGATCGCCCGAGGATTGACCGAGTATTTAGGGGGTAGATTGGAACTCGAAAGCGAGGAAGGCGAAGGAAGCCTATTCCGACTCGTTTTCCCCCGCGTCGAGATCGTCAAAGATAACGAATGGATCGATCGACTCCTCGCTATCCCCACTTTCGTACCGACCCGAACCACAACCCCGCATCTAACCGTCGTCCGCGACCTCCCCGCGCCGGAGATCGAACTCCTCGAACATTTACGCGTCCGAGAGCGAGAGATCTGGCCGAAAATCACCGATACCGCTATCGTTGGCGAAATACGAGAATTCGCTAGAGAATTACAACGATTAGGGCGAGAATATCACTATTTACCCCTACAGGAATACGCCGATCTCCTCCTGAAACAATCGCTCGAATTCGATCTAGAAGTCGTGAAAACCCTCGCCGCCTTCCCCGATATCACCTGCGCCCTAGCCCGAGAATTCGAGTGAAAAGCGGTCAGCTTCAATCTATTTCCAGCTAAAACCTGATAAATTTAGCCCCGTAGGGTGGATTACGCTTCGCTAATCCACCCTATCTTTTCATAAACCGCCAAAAAGCGCGAAAAACCCGATCGCTCCCGAAAAAACCGAAATCTAACCCTTTATATCGATCGCCCCGACAGAAAAAAGCGATACCCCTCGTTTCCCGACCCCCCCCCGCGTCATCTGTCTGTAGTAAACGCTACCGTTTTGTTAAATATGTCATAATAGAAGTATAAGAATTCATTAGCGCGAGGAGGGGCTATGATAAAGAATACCGAACTATTAGAACGGGTGAACCAAGACGGCATCACCTGCCAAAAAATCCTCGTCGCCGTCGATTATGAAGACATCACCCCGGAAATCTTCGATACCGGGCTAAGACTGGCGAAAAACTACGGCAGTGAAATTCGCGTGTTCTACAGCCTGCAAAAACCGCTGATTCCCTACTCGAATACCTTTATTTACGGGAATTTAAGCGGTTACGGCGGGGTATATTCCCCCGAAATGATGGAAATCGAACAGCAACTCACCGAAGAAGTACAAAATCAACTGCAAACCTGGCTCGATGGATTCGTCCGACGCTCTCGCGAGGAAGGGATTCGCGCGACAGCCGACTATCATATCGGGGAACCCGGAGAGGCCATCTGTCGGGTTGCCGAAGATTGGGGCGCGGATCTCATCGTCATCGGCCGCCACGCGCGGGGGGGCATTTCCGAGCTACTGTTAGGGAGTGTGAGCAATTACGTCATCCATCACGCGAAGTGTTCCGTTCTCGTGGTCAAACCGTAAAATAGGGTAGAGACGTTCCGCTAACGTCTCCCCACCGTAGCGTAAAAATCTTCATGACCTTACTAACCTCGGAACAGCGCGAGGGTTTCCTCACCACCAACGGCATCCGACTCCACTACGTCAGTCAGGGACAGGGGAAACTGATGTTATTCCTCCACGGTTTCCCCGAATTCTGGTATTCTTGGCGGCATCAATTACCGGAATTCGCTAAAGATTATCACGCGGTCGCGATCGATCTCCGCGGCTACAACGACAGCGATAAACCTCCATCGCGGGACGCGTATAGTATGGAGGAATTCGTCAAAGATATCGACGGCGCGATCACCGGTCTGGGTTATGAAGATTGTATCCTGGTCGCGCACGATTGGGGAGGGGCGATCGCCTGGGTTTTCGCCTACGAGTATCCCCACCGCGTCGAGAAATTAATCGTCTTAAATATTCCCCATCCCGCTAAATTCCTCAAGGGATTGTTCACCTCCCCGCAAATTTTCCGAAGCTGGTATATCTTCTTTTTCCAACTTCCCCTACTCCCCGAATTATGGTTAAAAAAGAATAACTACCGGACGATCGCGAATATTTTTTCCGAAATGGCGATCGATAAATCCGCCTTTTCTCCCGAAGATCTGGAAGCCTATAAAAACGCGGCGGCTAAAGAGGGAGCGTTAACGGCGATGGTTAATTACTATCGCGGGATTTTCTCGAAATTTCCCTCTAGTAGCCAGATCCCGACCGAGAAGTTAGACATACCCACGCTGATGATCTGGGGAGAAGAGGACACGGCATTAGGAAAAGAGTTAACCTACGGAACCGAGGAATACGTGCGGGATTTTACCGTGAAATATATTCCCGACTGTAGCCACTGGGTACAACAGGAACGGCCGGATTTAGTCAATCAATATATTCGCGAGTTTTTGGCGAGAGATTAGGATGGATTTTCCCGTAGACCGACAAAATAGTTATTGTCTACTTTCGTCAATTGTAATCCGTCGATCGATTGAAATGCTTTCGTTAAATTTTTCCCCATTCCTAATTGACTCATCATTTTCGTGACGGGAACATTATATTGTTCCCGGAAATAAGCGCCGACGTTGCCGATATTAATCGAGGGTCGATCGGATTTTTCCAGTAATTCCCTCGTCAGTCGATCGACAATTTCTAAAAATTGTTCTTTCGTAGAAATAATCGGATCGCTCGAACCCGAATCTTCCCGACAACTAACCTGATAGGTATTGCCGATTTTAGTAATTTCCAATCTCTCGAAGTTTTTCAGCGCTTTCGGTAAATGTTTTCCCAGCCCTAACTGTTCGGTCACTTGTTTCAGTTGGATCGCGTGGGTTTGATAGAATTTACTGGCGATATCGGCTACCGTCGAGGGTTTAGTGGGATTTTTCCGAGTCGTTTCCTCGATGAACCCGCGAATAAAATCCTCGCAATCTTGTTTAGAAAATCGAGATACCGAGGGGAGAGCTTCCGTGGATTCGGCGGGAGCAAAATCGAATAAAGAAATATAAATTTCCGACTCCTCGCTCACTTGATGGATGACGAAATCCTGTTTGCGATCGAGGAAAATATCCCGCGCTCTTTTTCCGGGGAGATGGCGCGAGATCACCTGCGAGAGCGTGATCCCGTGTTTCTCTCGAAATACCGCGGAAAGTCGGGCGAGCGGCATCCAAAATGAATTAGAATCTTCCCGCTCTTTTTGAACGATTTCTTTAAGAGAAGAGATAGAATCTTCTAGAGAAAGTACGCTTTCCGCGGTCACGAGAGAATATTTTCGATCGCTAGAACTATTCCCATCACTAACCACCAGATCGTTATCCCGTCGGAAAACCCGATAGACTTTTAACCCGTGACTTAAGAGACTATTCGCCAGATGATCGAGATCTCGATCGGACGAACAAACGAAAACCTCTTTAATCCGCGGGTATTGAATGGCGATCGATAACCCGAACGAGGTCATTTTTAAATCCGTATTATTCTTATCCGGGGGAACGTGAATCAGATGATAACCGCGTTGGTGAAAATCCAGATCCTTTTTTCCCAACCCTCGCCAGTTAGCGAACGCGTATTTCCCCCGGATCGGATAGGGAGAAGTTTCCGCGACAAATCTTTCTAACTTTTCCTCCAGAAACAGATTCTCCGCGTCGAGCAGGATCATCGAGGAATAATTTAAGAACGGATACTGTAAAATCTCGTGAACGCTCGTGATCAACCGAACGTAATACGGCGAGGTAAAAAACTCGCTTTCCAAACCACTCGTCAACATCGGCAGTAAACGGTTTACTGTCTCGTTCGTCCCCGTCGGCATTCCGATTTTCTCGATCGACCACGCGATAAATCTCTCCCGGAACTCTTCCTTTTCCCAGGGTTGATTTTTCAGCTTTTCGGACATCCATCGCGGGTAATGCCGATAAACCGATAAAAGGCACTGATAGATAGTAGAAGCGATCGAACGACGCGAGAATTCCCAATCCGGGATCGAAGGAAGATCGGTAGTCATACAGCGAGCGAGAGCGGTAAAAGCGGGGGATCGATCGAGATTATACGTTTAAACTTCCCGAAACCCTATCCGAATCTAACATCCCGAGGAGGCAGGAGTCAGGAGGCGGGAGGAAAGTCCGGACTCCCACCGAATACTTTTCCCGTGGAAAGGGGAGGCTTCCGATGGGTGTCGATCGCCGATAATAGAGACAGCGATTCATTTACATTTCTTCATCATGGCCAGAGACTTACGGGGATTCATCCAACTCCTGGAGGAACGGGGACAACTGCGACGTATCAAGGCTTTAGTCGATCCGGATCTGGAAATCGCCGAAATTTCCAACCGGATGCTACAGGTCGGCGGCCCCGCGTTACTGTTCGAGAATGTCAAAGGGGCCGAATTTCCCGTCGCGGTGAATTTGATGGGAACGGTAGAGCGGATCTGTTGGGCGATGAACCGGGAAAAACCCGAAGAACTAGAAGATCTCGGCAAAAAACTCGCTCTCCTGCAACAACCCAAACCGCCGAAGAAAATAGCTCAAGCGATCGACTTCGGAAAAGTTCTCTTCGATGTTCTCAAGGCCAAACCGAATCGCGACTTTTTCCCACCCTGCCATCAGGTCATTATCGAGGGAGAGAACCTAGATTTAAACAAAATCCCGATGATCCGTCCCTATCCCAACGACGCGGGCAAAATTATCACGTTAGGGCTAGTGATCACGAAAGATTGCGAGACCGGAACGCCGAACGTGGGAGTATACCGTCTCCAACTACAGTCGAAAAATACCATGACCGTTCACTGGTTATCGGTGCGCGGGGGGGCGAGACACCTGCGAAAAGCGGCACAGCAGGGCAAAAAACTAGAGATAGCGATCGCTTTAGGGGTCGATCCCCTCATTATCATGGCCGCGGCGACTCCTATTCCCGTGGATCTCTCCGAATGGCTATTCGCCGGTCTCTACGGGGGATCGGGAGTGCGGTTAGCCAAATGTAAAACCCTCGATCTCGAAGTCCCCGCGGACTCGGAAATCGTGTTAGAAGGAACCATTACCCCCGGCGAGATGTTACCGGACGGCCCATTCGGCGATCACATGGGCTATTACGGCGGAGTGGAGGATTCCCCGCTCATCCGTTTCCACTGCATGACACACCGCGAAAATCCGATCTATCTGACCACTTTTAGCGGTCGTCCCCCGAAAGAAGAGGCGATGATGGCGATCGCTCTCAATCGCATCTACACGCCGATCCTACGGCAACAGGTACAGGAAATCACCGATTTCTTCCTTCCGATGGAGGCGCTGAGTTATAAAGCGGCCATTATCTCGATCGATAAAGCCTATCCCGGCCAGGCGCGACGGGCGGCCCTAGCCTTTTGGAGCGCGTTACCCCAATTCACCTACACCAAATTCGTCATCGTCGTCGATAAGGATATCAATATCCGCGATCCCCGTCAGGTGGTATGGGCGCTGAGTTCCAAAGTAGACCCCTCGCGGGACGTGTTTATCCTGCCGGAAACGCCCTTCGATACCCTCGATTTCGCCAGCGAGAAAATCGGCCTGGGGGGACGCATGGGCATCGACGCGACGACGAAAATCCCTCCCGAAACCGATCACGAGTGGGGAGAGCCGCTAGAGTCCGATCCCGATGTGGCCGCGATGGTCGCCCGACGCTGGGCCGAATACGGGTTAGTCGATATCGATCTCCAAGAGGTCGATCCCAATAAGTTCGGCTACGAGATGTAGATGGGAGAATCGGGGCGATCGAGAACGGTAGCAAGAGCGATCCTTATCTCGATCGAAATAAGCCCTCGAATTTCCGCGAAACCCCCGTCGGGGAAGTCCCGCCCACACTCGATCGCTCGCCGGTTTCGCCGGGTGATATTCTAAAAAATGGTATTATCCGTACAACCGTGTCAGAGGTCGCCGATCATGCAAGTAAACAACCTGGGATTTATCGCGAGTATTCTTTTCGTTTTGGTTCCGACCGTCTTTCTGCTCATTCTGTACATCCAAACCCGCGGAGAGGCCGAAAGTTAACTCGCCCCTTTCTTCTTGACAAAAATCCCCGATCGACCATTCCGGACGATCGGGGATTTCGCGTTGTAGCCGTCCGCTATTCACTCGTAACCGAGGGCGGTTCGGGATCGGCAAAGGAGGGAACCGGGTTCGGTTCATGTCATCCACGCTCCGATCGCCGATCGTCATCTACATCCGCGCCCGAATCCTCGTTCCGTCCGAATTCTTCGCGACACGAAACCAGAAAAAGGTGATGACGTGAATGATTGTAAACAATCGAGATTTCGGGCGAATTTCCGAACGGGCCGATTATAATCGGAACATCAACAAGCTTAAGGGTGAGCGAGACATGAAATTTCGCGCGGGTTCGATCGGATTATTAGCGGTTCTCCTGTTGGCCCTTTTTTCGATCGGTTTTCGAGGGGGGCCATTAGCGGTAGCCGAACAGCCACCTTCGCGCCCCCATATTGTCTACATAATGTCGGACGATCAGGGATGGAAAGATGTCGGGTTTCACGGCTCCGATATCGCGACCCCGAATCTCGATCGACTCGCCAGGGGCGGGGCCCGGCTCGAACAATATTACGCCCATTCTATGTGTACTCCATCGAGAGCGGCCCTGATGACCGGTCGGTATCCCTATCGCTACGGACTACAAACCTTAGTAATTCCCTCGGCGGGTAAGTACGGCCTCGCTACCGACGAGTGGTTGTTACCCCAAGCCTTAAAAGAAACGGGCTACCAAACGGCGATCGTCGGAAAATGGCACCTCGGACACGCGGACCCCAAATACTGGCCCCGACAGAGAGGCTTCGATTATCAATACGGTCCGCTTCTCGGCGAGATCGACTATTTCACCCATCAGGCGCACGGAAAAATCGATTGGTATCGAAATAACGAGTTGGTTCGCGAAGAGGGGTACGTGACTACGTTGCTCGGACAAGAGGCGGTGAAGCTCATTGAAAATCACGATCCGAAAACCCCGCTCTTTCTTTATCTAGCTTTTACCGCGCCCCACGCCCCCTATCAAGCGCCGCCAGAGTATCTCGATCGGTATGCCAAAATTAGCGATCCCAATCGTCGCGCCTACGCCGCCATGATTACAGCGATGGACGATCAGATCGGTCGGGTAATCGCGGCGTTAGATCGACGGGGGATGCGTGACAACACCCTCATCTTCTTCCAAAGCGACAACGGTGGACCCCGTTCCGCCCAGGTGACGGGCGAGGTCGATACTTCCGGGGGAACCATTCCCGCCGATAACGGGCCCTTCCGCGATGGAAAAGGCTCGCTCTACGAGGGGGGGAATCGGGTCGTCGCTCTCGCCAACTGGCCCGGACAGATCCCGGCCGGTTCGGTAGTCAACCAGCCGAGCCATATAGTCGATCTGTACCCGACCCTAACCGGTCTCGCCGGCGTATCGTCTAGTAAGAGTAAGCCGCTCGACGGAACGAACCTTTGGCCGGCCCTGAGCGATGGAAAGACCTCGAAGCGCGATGAGATCGTCTACAGTGTCGAGCCTTTTCGGGCCGCTCTCCGTCGGGGAGATTGGAAACTCGTCTGGCAAGTCACCCTACCGCCTCGCGTCGAACTCTTTAACCTATCGCGCGATCCTTCGGAAAAGACCGACCTCGCCGACCAACAACCGGATCTCGTATCCGAGTTGAAGCGACAGATCGAGTTACTGTCTCGTGATGCCGTCTCTCCACCCCTGTTTTTGAAAGAAGCGCTCGGCGCGGCCAAGAGCGTACTTTTTACCTCGGTTTCCACGCCCGAGGAAGCGGAGGAGGTCGAGAATCAGCCGTAACGGAATCTCGACAAATTTCAGGCTAGAGGTGGAAGAGATAATCATAATCGTCTCCCGCCTCCTGCCTCCTCTAAGTCGTGTATTCCGCGTTAATCTTGACGTAATCATAGCTGAGGTCGCACCCCCACGCGATACCCGTTCCCGATCCGTTGCCGATACAGACGGACATCAGGACGGTATCCTCTTGCAGGTACGCCCCGCTCGCGGCCGATTTTAGATAATTACTCGCCGCGGCCCGATCGAACGGTAACGGTTGTCCGTTTTCCATCATCACGAAATCGCCCAATTTAATCTGTAAATCCTCCTGATGGAAGATGACACCCGCGCGACCCGCGGCCGCCGCGATCCGTCCCCAGTTGGGATCGCGCCCGAAAACCGCCGATTTCACCAGAGAGGAGCCGGCGATCGTTTTGGCGATTTTCCGCGCCGACTCGTCATCGGCCGCGCCCGAAACCCGTACCTCGACGAGACAGGTAGCCCCCTCGCCATCGCGGGCGATCGATCTCGCCAGATACTGACACACCTCCGTCAGCATCGCCTCTAGTTTCTCCGCGTCCTTGCCGGGTTCGGTGATCGCCATCGTCCGCGATTGTCCGTTCGCGAGCGCGATCAGACTATCGTTGGTACTCGTGTCGCCGTCCACCGTGATCTGGTTAAAACTTTTATTCGCCGCCCGGCTTAACATACTCTGCCACAGATGCGTCGAAACCGCCGCGTCACAGGTAACGAACGAGAGCATCGTCGCCATATTCGGGTGAATCATCCCCGATCCCTTCGCGATGCCACCGATCCGAACCGGACGGCCGTCGATCGTCGTTTCCAGGGCGATCGATTTCGGCACGAGATCGGTGGTCATAATCGCCCGCGCGGCCGAGGCTCCCCCCTCTTCCGATAGTTCGCTCACCAACCGCGGAAGCGCGTTTTTCAGTTCCGTCATGCGAATTCGCTGGCCGATCACCCCCGTGGAGGCGATCAGGATAGAATCCGCGGGAATTTGCAAGATCTCGCCCAGAGATGCGGCGGTATCGAGGGTATCCTGCCAACCGGCTTCCCCGGTGGCGGCGTTGGCTTGTCCGGCGTTGCAGAGGATCGCGCGGGCGCTGGCTTTCGCCTGGAGGCGTTGACGGCAGTAATCGACGGGAGCGGCGCGCACTTGACTGGTGGTAAAAACGCCCGCCGCGATCGCGTCCGTATCCGAAACGATCAGGGCTAAATCGGGCGCGCCGGACGGTTTTAAACCGGCCGCCATTCCCGTGGCTTTAAATCCTTTCGGGGCCGTGATCCCCCCGTCTATTTCCTGCCAATCTGCCATGAGAGCGATTTTTCCTACTCGAATTTCGACCACCGATTATAGCAAGAATGCCGGGGAGGGGAGCCGAGCGTCGTGGAAGTCTACAATAGATGTAATATTTTGCAATCTAAACGCCAATTTTTATGGAACGCGGGTTATTGTGGTTGCCCCTGCTGATCCTGTTTATCGGTCTCGCCTGGAGCGGTTGGAACGAGTACCGGAAGGTGGAGATGTACCGACAGTGGGCGGAAGGGTTCGATCGGGCGAAATACGATATCTATTCGGTATTGGGTCAGAAAGAGCGATCGCTCACCTGGGGCAAACCCACCCGAAAAGGAGCGATCGATCTCCAGACAGTCTCTCTAGACGACGTGGAATCGGTGCGATTACTGGTGAACGATCGCCCCGTCGATCTCGATCCCGCGCCCGCGAGCGGTTCGACGGCTATAGAATTAATCCTCCGCGATCGATCGACCCGAAAAATCCCCTTCACCGAGATCGCCCTCGCGGGACAGTGGGCGAAATTCCTACAGGAATCGATCGCCGAAAATCGCGGGATCTAACGCGGGTAATTTTTCCCCGCGTCACCGAACTCCCGCGAAAATTCCCCCCGTTTTTAAACCGCTTGCGGCTGTCCCTGGGGTTGGAACTGGAAGAGAGAATAGACGACGTTACGACGGATATCGATCATCATCTCCAGGAACATTTCGTACCCTTCCTGTTTGTACTCGATCAGCGGATCTTTCTGTCCGTAACCGCGTAAACCCACCGATTCCCGGAGCGCTTCCATCGCCTGTAAATGTTCGCGCCAGAGGGTATCGATCTGTTGCAGGATAAAGAAACGTTCCGCGTCGCGCATCAGTCCGGGACGGATATTATCGACCTGACTTTCTTTAATCTCGTAGGCTTTGCGGACTTCCTCGTGCAAGAACATCTTCATCTCGCTGACGCTCATATCCTCCAGATCTTTTGCGGTAATATCCTCCAGAAGATAGATGAATTCTTGCGATTTACTCACCAATTTTTCTAGATCCCATTCTTCCGCGGGCAGTTCGGGATTGACGTAGGCATCGACGATTTCATCCATCGTTTTTTCCGCGTACTGGAGAACCTGTTCTTTGAGATCCATCCCTTCCAATACCCGGCGCCGTTCCGCGTAGATCGCCCGACGTTGGTTGTTCATCACCTCGTCGTACTCGAACACCTGTTTGCGCGCGTCGTAGTAGAAAGTTTCCACCTTTTTCTGCGCGCCTTCCAGGGAACGGGTGAGCATTCCCGACTCGATCGGCATATCCTCCTCGACCCGGAACGCGTCCATCAGTCCCGCCACCCGATCGCCGCCGAAAATTCTCAGCAGGTTATCCTCTAAACTGAGGAAAAACCGCGTCGAACCGGGGTCGCCCTGCCGGCCCGCGCGACCGCGTAACTGGTTATCGATCCGCCGGGATTCGTGGCGTTCCGTCCCGATCACGTGTAATCCGCCGCGATCGACCACTTCCTCGTGTTCTTTCCCCGTGAAGTTCTCGTAGGTCTGACGGATGAGTTTATACGCCTCCCGTAACTTCAGAACCGCGGGATCGTCGGTGGGCGCTTTTTCCGCCGCGATCGCGATCTTTTCCTCGGCTTCCAGTTCCGGTAAACTCTGGCTTCCGTAGCGATCGACGGCGAATTTCACCGCCTCTTTTAGCTGGTTTTCCACCTCTTTCGGTAACGCGGTCGGGAAAATCTCCGCGGACGCGCGCCAGTTTTTCTTTTTCTTGTCCTTACCGAAACCTTGGGGACGTTCTCGATCGCTGACCGCCGGCATATTGAACCCGAGATTATCCTCCTCCGGCATGACCACTTTCGGCATCAGGTACTCGCGGATCTTCAAACGCGCCATGTAATCGGAGTTCCCCCCGAGAATAATATCCGTTCCCCGTCCCGCCATGTTCGTGGCGATCGTGACCGCGCCCGCGCGTCCTGCCTGGGCGACGATTTCCGATTCCCGTTCCACGTTTTCCGGGCGCGCGTTGAGGAGATTATGGGGAATTTTTCGCTGTTGCAGAAGCGAGGAGAGTAGTTCCGATTTCTCCACGCTAGTCGTCCCCACCAGAACCGGACGACCGTTCTCGTGCATCTGCTGGCACTCTTCGGCAACCGCGTTCCATTTCGCCGCCTCGTTTTTGTAAACCACGTCGGCGAGGTCTTGACGGCGGGAGATCCGGTTCGTCGGGATAATCGTTACCTGTAGGTTATAGACCTTCTCTAGTTCCGTCTCCTCGGTTTTCGCCGTCCCCGTCATTCCCGAGAGTTTCGGGTAGAGGAGGAAAAAGTTCTGATAGGTAATGGTGGCGAGGGTTTGGGTTTCCTGTTGGATCTCGACCCTTTCTTTCGCCTCGATCGCCTGATGCAGTCCATCCCCCCAACGTCGTCCCGGCATCACCCGTCCGGTAAACTCATCGACGATCACCACCTCGCCGCCGCGGACGATATAGTTCACGTCTTTCAAATACAGTTCTTTCGCGCGAATGGCGTTGAAAATATAGTGCGCCCAGGGATTCTCCTGATCGTAGAGATCTGTTACGCCGAGTAATTCTTCCGCCTTTTTAAAACCGTCATCGGTCATCAACACCTGCCGGTCTTTCTCGTTGACCTCGTAATCGCCCGGGCCTTCTTCCTCCTGTTGTCTGACCAACTGCGCCGCGACCTGGGAGGCGAGAAGATATTTTTCCGTGGGTCGATCGACCGCGCCGGAGATAATCAGGGGAGTTCGCGCCTCATCGATGAGAATCGAGTCTACTTCGTCAATAACGCAGTAATTAAACGGTCTTTGCACCACTTCCCCCATCGTGGTGGCCATATTGTCGCGCAGGTAATCGAAACCGAGTTCGCCGTTCGTGGTGTAGGTGATATCGCAGGCGTAGTTTTTCTTTCTTTCCTCCGGCGACATTCCCGCCTGGATCAGTCCCACGCTTAACCCGAGAAATCGGTGTACCTGTCCCATCCACTCCGCGTCACGACGGGCTAGATAATCGTTCACGGTGACGACGTGAACGCCTTTGCCGGTTAACCCGTTGAGATACGAGGGAAGCGTCGCCACGAGGGTTTTTCCTTCCCCGGTCTTCATCTCGGCGATCTGCCCCTTGTGGAGTACCATCCCCCCGAGTAACTGCACGTCGAAATGGCGCATCCCCAACACCCGCACTCCCGCCTCGCGCACGATCGCGAAAGCTTCGGGGAGAATTTCGTCGAGGATTTCCTCTCTCTCGTCGTAACTTCTCGCCTTGTCCAGTTTTTCCCTAAATTCTTGAGTTTTTCGCTTTAGATCTTCGTCGGATAACTTTTTAATATCTTCTTCTAATAAATTGATTTCGGTGACGATCGGTTGAAATTTTTTAATTTTCCGAGCGTTGGGATCTCCGAGCAGGGCTTTCAACATGGCGGTTTTCCGATTCCAGGGCGATTCACGAGTGGCGATCGTGTCTATAGGTGTTACTAATTCTATCATCCCACCCGGCGAGGATGACGGCGTTCGGGAAGGGGGAGAGGGGGGAGATGGGGAGGTGGGGAGAGGGGGGGGTGGGGAGGGGGGGGAGATGGGGGAGAGGGGGACGGGAGGGATGGGGGGGTGATGGGGGGTATTGGGGAG
>NZ_JBAFSM010000043.1:0-43085 GCF_036688125.1 Pannus brasiliensis CCIBt3594
CAGGAGTCAGGAGTCAGGAGTCAGGAGGCAGGAGTCAGGAGGCAGGAGTCAGGAAATGAATATTCCCCATCTCCCTATCTCCCCATCCCCCCATCTCCTGGAATCTACAGTCGATCGCTTTTCACCTGACTGACGCGACGGACGTTGAGCACATCGCTCATTAGTTTGATCTTGGTGACGCAGTGATCGAACTGGTCGCGGTCGCGGACCTCGATCGTCAGGGAGATCAGCGCGGGTTTGCCGAAACTGGTTTTTACCCCGGCGCTCCGCACGTTGATGTTCTGATCGCTTAACCGGGAGAGAATATCTTTTAAAACCCCGACCCGATCGATCACCTCGATCTGGAGATTGACCGGATAGGTCTGACAGCGAGCGTTATCGTCGATCGGGTTCCAGTTGACCGGGATCAGTCGATCGCCCTGCACCTGTTCCGCGTTCGAGCATCCCTGACGGTGGATGACGATCCCCTCTCCCGCGCGCGCGACCACCCCGATAATCGCCTCTCCCGGCAGGGGACTACAACAGCGAGCGAGACGGTATACCAAACCCTCGACCCCGGCGATCGGCGATTTGCAGGTATGGGAAGACTGGGGACGGTGCGAAGGAGACGGGGGTAGAATAACCGGATTTTCCTCGACGGCAGGAACCTGTTGGCTTTTTATCGTCTCCCGTAGGCGGTTAACCACGTTATTCAGGGTCATTTCCCCGTATCCGAGAGCGGCGAGCAGATCGTCCACCCCGACATAGTTGCAATGTTTGGCGACCGTCTGCATCCGTTCCGATTTCAATAACGCGTCGAAACCGGTTTTCCCGAGTTCCTTCTCCAGTAAGTCCCGGCCGCGGGCGATATTTTCTTCCCGTTTCGATTTTTTGTACCACTGACGGATGCGGTTACGGGCGCTGGGAGTGACGGCGAAATTGAGCCAGTCTAAACTGGGATGGCTGTTTTTCGCGGTGACGATCTCGACGATATCCCCGTTCTGCAAGGGAACATCGAGAACCGACCAACGACCGTTAATCCGTACCCCTTTCATCTGGTTGCCCACCTCGCTGTGGATGTGATAGGCGAAGTCCACGGGAGTCGCGCCGCGGGTGAGGGCGACCACATCACCGCGGGGGGTAAAAACATAGACATCATCTTCAAAAAGGTTATTTTTCAAACCTTCCATGTATTCCTGACCGTCTTTGAGATCTTTCTGCCAGTCGAGGAGATTGCGTAACCAGGCGAATTTTTCATCCTCGGAGGTTAGGGTTTGCTCGCTCGATCCCGTTTCTTTATACTTCCAGTGAGCGGCGATCCCGTATTCGGCGATATGGTGCATCTCCAGGGTGCGGATCTGCACTTCGAGGGGTTTGCCGTTGAGACCGACGACGGTGGTGTGTAGGGATTGGTAGCGGTTGGCTTTGGGTAAACCGATGTAGTCTTTGAAACGGCCGGGGATCGGTTTAAATCGATCGTGAACGATCGCCAGCGATCGATAGCATTCGTCTTTACTCTCCACGATCACGCGAACCGCGGCGATATCGTATATTTCATGGAATTCTTTACCCTGACGGTGCATTTTGTTATAAATGCCGTAAAGATGCTTCGGGCGGCCTTGAATATCGAGAACTTTGATGCCGATCTTTTCTAGATTCTCCCGCAGGGTCGAGACCACCGTTTCGATGCGCGCCTCCCGATCGATCCGTTTCTCGGATACCAATAACTGCACATCTTGATAACTTTCCGGTTCGAGGTATTTAAAACACAGATCCTCTAATTCCCACTTGAAACGCCCGATCCCTAATCGATTCGCTAACGGGGCGAAAATCTCTCTCGTTTCCTGGGCGATGCGTTGTTGTTGTTGCGGGCCTAAATGTTCTAGGGTCTGCATATTGTGCAGTCGATCGGCCAGTTTCACCACGATCACCCGGATATCCTTGGCCATCGCCAGGAACATTCGGCGAAAATTCTCCGCCTGACGTTCGGTTTTGCTAGAAAAGTTAAATTTCGAGAGTTTCGTGACCGCTTCCACTAACTGCCGCACTTCCGCGCCGAATCTCTCCTCGATCTCCTCCGGAGTGACCTCCGTATCCTCGACGACATCGTGCAGGAATCCCGCCGCGATCATCGCCTTATCCCCTCCCAGATCCCGCAGGTATCCCGCCACGGCGATCGGGTGGGCGATATAGGGTTCCCCGGATTTACGATACTGCCCCTCGTGTAGCCGGTAGGCGAAGTTAAACGCTCTACAGATTAAATCTACCTCGGAGTTGTCCGGATCGTTTTGATAGGCGATTAAACAGTCATTCAGCCAATCGGGAAGAATTAGGGGTTTCTTCGGTTCCGTCGCCGTGGGAAGGGAGACGACGGTTTCGGGATAGGCGGCAGTGATAGCGTTCATGATGGGGCGGGGGAGGGATAACGTGGACGCGAGACACGAATAGAATTGAACGAATGACTGAACAACGCTCCAGCCGAAGGAGGAGAGATTAGTCTATTCTCTAACATTAAAATTCGGCTCGTCCGTGAAAAGAGCGCGATTGTTTTAACTTTTACCAACTAGGAATTCGGGGGACTTGTCGGCGTGACGGCAAGCCGTTAATGTTATTTAACAAATTCTAACGCGGTTTGTAGTGGATGTTACCGACAATTTACCGGGAGTCCTACGAGATTTTACTCGATCGACTGATGACTTTAGCGGGCGCGATCGACGGAACGGATACGGAAAGCCGGGATCGAGAGTTCAGGGATCTCCGCGCCTGGATGGATACGCGGGTTCTGTCATTAACCGATGACAATCTGGAGGGCGAAACACGGGTTCGCTGGCAGAGGATTCAGACGGAGATCGTTCGATCGTGGCGCTTACTGCAAACGGACTGGTTATTTCTCGCCTCCTCGCGGCAATCGCTCGATCGACGCTTGACAACAGTTCGAGAGAGGTTAAACACGCTCGCGGGCTACTGTCGGGCGTTATTAGATCCGGGATAAGTATCAAGTATCTCTCGTTAGGGCGGGAGTCAGGAGACAGGAGTCAGGAGGCAGGAGTCAGGAGGCAGGAGTTAGGAGTCAGGAGGCAGGAGTCAGGAGGCAGGAGGAAATAATAATGTATTTCCATCTCCCCATCCCCCTCACCTCCGGTTCCTCCCTCACCTCCCCCATCTCCCCGATCGTGTTAGACTAGGAAAGTTGTCAAAAATCGCACATCCGGGCGATCGGGTGTTTCTAGCGCGCTAGAGATCCAGCCCCGGATGGAGGATAAACCCGAAACAGGAGAAAAAGAATATGCCCGTTGTTTCTCTCGCGGAATTGCTAGAGTCTGGGGTTCACTTCGGCCATCAAACGCGCCGTTGGAACCCGAAAATGGATCGATATATCTATACCGCCCGGAATGGGGTACATATTATCGACCTCGTGCAGACCGCGCAACTGATGGAAGAAGCCTACGACTACACGCGTACCGAGGCTGATCGAGGAAAACGCTTCCTATTCGTCGGAACCAAGCGTCAGGCGGCGGGGATCATCAAACAGGAAGCCCTGCGAAGCGGTAGCCATTTCGTTAACCAGCGTTGGTTGGGGGGAATGCTGACCAACTGGGAAACGATCCGCGGCCGGGTGGAAAGACTGAAAGAACTCGAAGAACTGGAAAATAGTGGCGCGCTCGATCGCCGGCCGAAAAAAGAAGCCTCGGTACTGCGTCGCGAACTGGCCAAACTGGAAAAATATCTCGGCGGGATCAAAACCATGCGCCGCCTTCCCGACGTGGTGGTGATCGTCGATCAACGCCGCGAGTATAACGCGATCCAAGAATGTCAGAAACTCGGTATCCCGATCATCTCCCTTCTGGATACGAATTGCGATCCCGACCTGGTAGACGTTCCCATCCCCGCGAACGATGACGCGATCCGTTCGGTGAAACTGATTCTCGGCAAACTCAGCGACGCAATTATCGAGGGTCGTCACGGTCAGGTCGCCACCGAGGAAGATTACGAAGATTACGAGGACGAGGAAGAAGAGGACGAAGCGGACTATTCTCAATACGCCGCCGAATTCTCTAGCGGCGACGAGGATAGCTAAATTCTCGGGGTAGCGAGGTCGATCGAGGAACTTTTCCCGCGGGAGAATCTATACACGAAATAAGCCGGATTCGCGTTTATTTACGGAAAGATTCTCCTACTTTTTAAAAGACCTTTCGCTCGATCGATTCCCGATCGCCTCGCCCCACCTCGAACCTCGGTCTAGAAGGGTTAGCTAAATTCTGACCGTCTCGTGTCATCATGGTGTATAGCGATAGGACAAAAAATTATGGCGGAAATCACGGCACAACAAGTTAAAGAACTTAGGGAGAAAACCGGCGCTGGCATGATGGATTGCAAGAAAGCGCTGAGTGAAAACGGTGGGGATATGACCAAGGCGATCGAGTGGTTGCGCCAGAAAGGGATCACCTCCGCCGAGAAGAAAGCCAGCCGCGTGGCCGCGGAAGGGATGATCGGTAGCTACATCCACACCGGAAGCCGTATCGGGGTACTGGTAGAGGTCAACTGCGAGACCGATTTCGTGGCCCGTCGCGAGGAATTTAAAAAACTGGTCAACGATGTGGCCATGCAGATCGCCGCTTGCCCGAACGTGGAATACGTGAATACCTCGCAGATTCCCGCCGAAATCGTCGCGAAAGAGAAAGAGATCGAGATGGGACGCGACGATCTGGCTAACAAGCCCGATAACATTAAGGAAAAAATCGTCTCCGGCCGGATCGATAAACGCCTGAAAGAGTTGTCCCTGCTGGATCAACCCTACATTCGCGACCAGAATATCACCGTCGAGGAACTGGTGAAACAGTCGGTCGCGGTGTTGGGGGAAAATATCCAGATCCGTCGCTTCACGCGCTTCGTTCTCGGTGAGGGTATCGAGAAGGAAACAACGGATTTCGCGGCGGAAGTGGCCGCCCAAATGGGTCAACAAGCCCCGGAAGCCGCGCCGGTCGAGGAGAAAGCCCCGGAACCCGTCGCCGAACAACCGAAACCCAAAGCCGCGCCCCCGGCAAAAGGCAAGAAGAAAAAATAAGATTAAGGTAACAAATACCTCGGAAGGACGCGATCGATCGTGTCCTTTTTTTTCGATCGATCGTTCTCGACGATCCCGATTTACGAGTATAAAAATCTGGGATAACGCTTCTATCGGAGGATAGATTTTCGCGTTCGATCGAGTTCGCCCGTGATACCGGACTCGTTCCTTTAGAATGGATAAAAGTCTATCGATCGCCGTCATCTATGGAACTCGCACCGGGCCGAATCCTCAGTCAACGTTACCAGATCGTCCGCCAGTTGGGAAAGGGAGGGTTCGGGCAAACGTTTCTAGCGCGGGATCTACACCTACCGGCCCCCGATCGATGCGCGATCAAGCAATTTAAACCCCTCTCGAACGATCCGGACACGATCGAGACGGCGCGGCGATTGTTCGAGACCGAGGCGAAAACCCTGCACGAGTTGGGCGAACATCCCCAAATCCCGCGATTATTCGCCTATTTCGAGGAATATGGTGAATTTTTTCTGGTGCAGGAATATATAGAGGGGGAAGATCTGGCGACGGAGATCGCCGGCGGCGTTTATAACGGGAACGAGGAACAGGTGGTCGCGCTGGCGATCGAGATCCTGGAAATTCTCGATTTCGTGCATCGGAAAAACGTGATCCACCGGGATATCAATCCCTATAACCTGATCCGTCGCGCGAGTGACGGTCAATTGGTGCTGATCGATTTCGGCGCGGTCAAACAAGTGACCACGCGGCTAGGGCAAACGGTTTCGACGGTGGCGATCGGTACTCCGGGCTATTTTCCCAGCGAACAAGCTCACGGACACCCGCGCAAGGCGAGCGATATCTACGCGGTCGGGGCGATCGCCCTACAGGCGCTAACCGGCCAGACCCCCGATCGATTTCCCCTCGATCCCCGCACCGGGGAAATTTCCTGGCAACCTTCGATCGCGACGGGCGCGGATTTTAGCCGGGTGCTCGATCGGATGCTCCGCTACGATTTCCGCGAGCGTTATAGCGCCGCGTCCGACGCGTTAACCGATCTGCGGAAACTGAACCAACATCGCGAGATCTCGAAAGTGGTCACGCGGGCCGTGAAATCGCGGACTCGGTTGATTCCTAAAAGTCCGCCGCGATTAACTTTCGTTCTCGGCTCGATCGGGGCGATCGTCTTGTTTTTCGCGGGTTATCAAGTTTTTAGCGTTTGGAAAACCGCCCGGAATTTGAGCGATTTTTACGAGAGAGGGAATACTTACTATCAGTTAAAACGCTATTCCGCGTCTCTGGCTTCCTATAAAGAGGCGTTAAAAATTAACCCGAATCACGCGGGGGCGTTGAAAGGACGGGGAGACGCGTTACTGGCACTGAAACAATACAAGGGAGCTTTAGATTCCTACGAGAGATCGATCGAGATCGAGCCGGATAATTGGCGGGCCTGGATCGGTCGGGGACAGGTTTTAGAGAAATTAGGGAAGAGACAGGAGGCGATCGAGACGTTCGATCGGGCGTTGGAAATCAATCCTTCCGCGTGGGAGGCGTGGCAGGAAAAAGTCGCGATCTATCTCTCCCGAGAGGAATATTCCGCCGCCAAGAACGCACTCGATAAACTCTTGAAGTTTAAATCCGATAACGCGGTTTTCTGGTATCAAAAAGGCTGGACGTTACAGAATCTCGACGATTACGAGGCGGCGATCAAAGCCTACGATAAGGCTCTCGATATCGAACCCGATAACGCGGACGCTTGGTATCAACGGGGCAATTGTTTTCACCGCTTACAGAAAAATAACGAGGCTTTGGAAAGTTACGGTAAAGCCGTTCAATTCGATGAGAATCACGCTCCCTCTTATTATAGTCAGGGAACGATTTTACAAAAAGCGGGACGGACGGAAGAGGCGTTAACCGCTTTCGCGGGGGCGACGCGGGCGAATCCTCGATACTATCAA
This sequence comes from Pannus brasiliensis CCIBt3594, assembly GCF_036688125.1. NCBI lineage: Bacteria > Bacillati > Cyanobacteriota > Cyanophyceae > Chroococcales > Microcystaceae > Pannus > Pannus brasiliensis. The sequence goes on from NZ_JBAFSM010000043.1 coordinate 6,955, forward strand.
GCCTGGCTACAACAGGGACAGATACTCCATCAACTCGGTCGCTACGGGGAGGCGATTTCGGCGTATAAAAAAGCGAGTCGGATCGATAGTAGAAAGGCGGAAGTGTATATCGCGATGGGGAATTCTTTCTATCGATCGGGTAAGTTTTCCGACTCGATCGCTTCCTATCAAAAAGCTTTGGAACGTCAGCGAGATAACGCGGATACGTGGAAAAGTTTGGGCAATAGTTGGTTTAATCTCGGTCAGTACGGTAAAGCGATCGAGGCTTACGAAAAAGCGCTCAAATATCGTCCGGGCGATCGCGAGATAAGTTCGCGAAAACAGGAAGCGGCAAACCGACAACGTGAGGCGATCGAGGCCAAGAAACTAGAGGAACAACAATCCCCCAAAGCGCAACCCTCTCCCAATCATTAGATGAGGATAAGGAGCGATCGAAGTGGTCGAGGAGCGATTCACTATGGTTCCTTCAATAGCTAAATGAAAAACCTTAAAAAAATCTAATAAAGGCTGTTGCATAAAAAAAATCATATATGATTGAGTTGGCTCTCGAAATACAAAAGTACAGAGTAATTCACATCTATGTTCTTTTCTAGGGAATAAGAGAATGAGAGGGGAAGTTCAGTTTAGGTCTGATAAATTAGCGGTCTTGATCGATGCTGACAATACCAGCGCGAATGTAGTTGAGGCTTTGCTAAGAGAGATCGCTAAATTTGGAACCGCTTATATTAAGAGAATCTATGGCGATTGGACAACTCCTCAGATGAACGCTTGGAAGAAAATACTTAATGATTTTGCGATTCTTCCCATACAGCAATTTGGATATACCAGTGGAAAAAATTCAACGGATAGTGCTTTAATCATTGATGCTATGGATTTACTTTATACAGATAAATTAGATGGCTTTTGCATCGTTTCAAGCGATAGTGATTTTACAAGACTGGCTCATAGAATCCGGCAAGATGGTATAGTTGTCTATGGCTTTGGTAAGCGACAAACGCCTCAAGCTTTTGTGGCCGCTTGCGACAGATTTATCTATACTGAATTACTAGATCAGCATACAACAGAAGCATCTTCCAATATTGTTCTCGAAAATTTTTCTAAAGTCGAATCATCGACAAAAGTCGAGGGAAACAACAAACTCGATCAACTATTGAAAGAAGCGTATGATGGTATTGCCCGCGATGACGGACTTGCCAATTTAGGAACATTAGGACAACAGTTGTCGAAACTCGATCCTTCTTTTGATACTAGAACGTACGGACATAAAAAACTTGGAGAATTACTGAAAGCAACAGGAATTTTTGAAGTAAAAGGTAATGATGTTCGATTAAAGTAATACAGAACATTATGCTTGGTTGCCGATCGAGTGGGTCGCGTGGGACGAGAGCGAAACCCAACACTTCCGCGTTAAATTCTAGACAGATTTCTTCCGATCGATCGCCGATCGCTCTCCCCATCTCTCGAAAAAATCCCATCGCTCCCCGAAAAAGCGCTATAAACTCGATCGGAAATTCCGCAGTCTCAACGCGTTCGTCACCACCGAAACCGAACTGAACGCCATCGCCGCGCCCGCGAAAATCGGGTTCAGCAACCAACCGAAAACCGGATAGAGAACCCCCGCGGCGATCGGTATCCCGATAACATTATAAATAAAAGCGAAAAAGAGATTCTGTTTAATATTCGCCATCGTCGCCCTGCTCAACCGGATCGCCGTCACGATTCCCTGTAAATCCCCCGAAATCAACGTGATATCACTCGTCGCGATCGCGATATCCGTTCCCGTCCCGATGGCGATACCCACGTCCGCGGTCGCTAAAGCGGGCGCATCGTTAATCCCGTCCCCCACCATCGCCACCACTTTCCCCTCTTTCTGTAAAGCCTCCACTTTCAGCGCTTTCTCTCCCGGACGGACTCGCGAGAAAACGCGACGGATACCCACCTCGCGGGCGATCGCGTCCGCCGTTTCCCGATTGTCCCCCGTCATCAAAAACACTTCCAAGCCCATTTTTTTGAGCTTGTTGACCACTTCGGGCGCGTGGGGTTTTAAAGCGTCGGAAATGCCCACGATCGCCTCTAATCGCCCGTTAACCGCGATCCAGACCACCGTTTTTAACTGCCACTCCCAATCGTTCGCCGGACTTTCCAACGGGGCGATCGAAACCCCGAGAGATTTAATCCACTGCTGTGTACCGATCTGTACGATTCGATCGCCCGCCCTACCCTGTATGCCGCACCCGGCGATCGCCTCGATATCCGTCACATCCAGCAAAGTCACCTCGTTCGCGCGCGCGTACTGTACCACCGCCTCGGCTAACGGGTGTTCGGAACGATTCTCGATCGAGGCCGCCAATTGCAAAATCGATAACTCGTTCCCGTCCTTCACCCCGTTTACCGTCCGGTAATCCGTCACCGTCGGCCTTCCCTCGGTCAGCGTTCCCGTCTTATCGAGAACGATCGCCGTGATCCGGTGCGCCAGTTGTAAACTCTCGGCGTTTTTAATCAAAATTCCCTTTCTCGCCCCGATTCCCGTTCCCACCATAATCGAGGTCGGTGTGGCCAGTCCTAACGCGCAGGGACAGGCGATAATTAACACCTCCACCATCGTGATCAGCGCGAGGGTGACATTTCCCGTCGTGAAATACCAGATCCCGAAAGTAATGACGGCGACGATCATCACCACCGGGACGAACCAAGCCGTCACCCGATCGGCTAACTTTTGAATGGGGGCTTTCGAGGCTTGGGCGGACTCTACCAATCGGGCGATCTGCGCGAGAACCGTATCCCCCCCCACCCGCGTCGCGCGGAACTGAAAACTACCGGATTTATTGATAGTCGCCCCGATTACCTCGTTCCCGATCGCTTTCGTCACCGGTACACTCTCTCCCGTGACCATCGATTCATCCACCGTCGAACTCCCCTCGATCACCTCCCCGTCTACCGGAATTTTTTCCCCCGGACGGACGAGAATAATATCGCCCACCCTTACCTCCTCGATGGGAAGATCGATCGATTCATTCCCTCTCATCACCCGCGCGGTTCTCGCTTGCAGTCCCATCAACTGCCGGATCGCGGACGAAGTTTCCTTACGGGCGCGACTTTCGAGAAAACGACCGAATAGGATCAGGGTAATAATAATCGTCGAGGCTTCAAAATAAACGTGCGAGTGAAAACCCTCTCGATGAAAAATATCGGGAATCAACGTGACGAAGAGAGAGTAGAAATAAGCCGCGCTCGTTCCCAAGACAACCAGTGTATCCATCGTCGCGAGCCGATTTTTCAGCGATTTCCACGCCCCGATATAGAACGATCGCCCGCAGTAAAACTGTACGGGAGTGGCGACAATTAACTGGAAAACCGGATGGGAAAGCCACTCGGGAATCAACGGCAGGGAGAAACCGAGCATCATCGGCAGGGAACCGACTAACAGGAGCGCGCTGGCTATCCCCCCTATCCATAACTCGCGGGTTCGATCGCTTTTCGGTTCGCTTTCCGCTTCGACGGTTTTCGCGACCGGGAACGCCCGATAACCCGCCGCGTCGATCGCCGCTCGGATCGTGCTAATATCGGTACGCTCCGGGTCGTACTCCACGAGCGCCCGCTCCATACTGAAATTCACCTGACAGTCAATTACCCCGGGAACGGCTTTAGTCACCCGTTCTACGGCGCTCGCGCAAGCGGCGCAACTCATACCGCCTAATTTTATCGTTTGGTGCATCATCGCTCTCTCGGGAACTCGGGACGACGAGATCGTTGTTTGTTGCCGATCCGATCGAGGTATCGCGCCCTACTTCTAGGATAAAGTCTCCCATCGGCGCGAGGGTCAACAGAAAAGCCCCCGACTCTCTAAAGTTTTTGTTAAAATCCCCCCGACTCGATCGACCGGAAATCGATCTATACTACTCCACAGCAATTCTTACCCGGAAACTCATCGTGGCTAACGTAGAATCGACTTCCCCGGCTGTCCGTACCCCCTTATACGACCTAATCGCCCGACAAACCCCAAAATTCACCCCTTTCGCGGGTTGGGAAATGCCGATTCAATTTAGCGGGATCAAGCAGGAACACGAGGCGATTCGCACCGGGGTGGGAATGTTCGACATCTCGCACATGGGTAAATTTATCCTCGCGGGCGAAAATCTGGTGGAGTCCCTACAGCCCCTCGTCCCCTCGAATCTCGCCCGTTTACAGCCCGGACAAGCCCAATACAGCGTTTTACTCAATCCCGACGGCGGCATTATCGACGATATTATCTTCTACTATCAGGGAAGCGATCGGGGCGTTTTAATCGTCAACGCGTCCACCACCGATAAAGATAAAGCCTGGATTATCGAGCATATCGGGGTTACGGGCATCACGTTAACCGACCTCTCGCGGGAGAAAGTCCTCATCGCCCTTCAGGGACCGAAAGCCGCCGAGGTTTTACAATCTTTCGTGAGCGAAGATTTAAGCGACTTCGGACTCTTCACCCATTTTGAAACGAAATTGTTCGATCGAACCGCGTTTATCGCCCGGACGGGATACACCGGCGAGGATGGCTTCGAGATCATGGTCGATCCCGAGGTCGGACAGCGATTATGGCAGGAATTGCTCGATCGAGGCGTGATTCCCTGCGGTTTAGGCGCGCGGGATACCCTCCGTCTCGAAGCCGCCCTAGCCCTCTACGGACAGGATATCGACGATACCACGAGTCCCTTAGAGGCCGGATTGAACTGGTTGGTACATTTACAAGAAAAAGGCGATTTTATCGGTCGGGACGTGTTAGAAAAACAGAAAGCCGAGGGCGTTTCCCGTCGTTTAGTCGGCCTGCAAATGCAGGGCAGAAACATCGCCCGCCACGATTATCCCGTGATTTTCGAGGGAAAAGAGGTCGGCAAAGTCACCAGCGGTACATTATCGCTAACTTTAAACGTTCCGATCGCCCTCGCTTACGTTCCCGCCTCCCTAAGCTCGATCGGTCAATCTCTAGAAGTCGAAATCCGCGGTAAAACCTATCCCGCCACCGTCGTCAAGAAACCTTTCTATCGTTCTCCCCATCGTTAGGGATACGGGACGTTAGGGAGGTGAGGGAGATAGATGGGGGAGATGAGGGAGATTATAAATATCACTGATCTCTGCTTTTTGCCTCTTACCTCCTGACTCCTGATTATTGCCTTTTAATTAAACAGTGTATCGGCGTACACGACATCCCTAGAAATACCGCCTACAATAAAGACAAATCCATAGGGGATCAATGGAGGTGAGCGTTATGTTAGTCATCTTAACCGACGAACACGTTCTCTCGACTCAACAAGTTTGTCAGGGATGTCTGTTAGCGACCCACGAGGGACAACCGCGTTGGCAAGGGGGTAAACTAGGATGCGGACACGCTCTCGGTAAGGCGACCGGCCATCAACCCGCGCTCTACGAGTGCCAGATGGGATTTAAAATCGCCAATATTCAAGCGTAACCGTTTCCCGGTTTCTGAAGGAAAGGCGAATTTCTCGATCGATTCGAGAGAAAAATTTTCACGAGCTTTTCGAGATTCGAGATACCGAGCGATTGTTTGATATAATTATTATCGATAAAGAGCGTTTTATTAGGTAACTTTTTATTTTAAATTACAACAAATTTATTGCAATTAAATTTCGCTAGAATAACATAATACTGTAGGGGCGCAAGGCTTGCGCCCCTTCCCACGAAGAATAAACCTTTCCGATCGCTCCAAGGAATTTTAGATAACATGACAGATCAAGCTTGGTGGGTGCAAAGATGGTTAGAATTACTCGATTCCTACCGATTTAAAAAACGGTTAGAACGAGCGAGATTGTACGCGCGCGAGGGGAACGTCTTAAACATCGATTTCGAGGGATCGCGGGTACTGGCGCGGGTGCAGGGGAGCGAACCCGAACCCTATCAGGTTTCCCTCTCCCTAGAACCGTTTCGCGATGAAGATTGGGACTACGTGATCGATATTCTCTCCCGGAAAGCTATCTACTCGGCGCGATTACTCGCGGGACAGATGCCGGAAAATATCGAGCGGGTTTTTATCGAGAGCGGGGTGAATTTATTTCCTTTTTCCCTATCGGATATCCGTTCGCGCTGTACCTGTCCCGATAAAGCCAATCCCTGTAAACATATCGGCGCGGTATACTATCAACTCGCCGATCGATTCCGCGAAGATCCCTTCGTCCTCTTTCAACTGCGCGGCCGTACCAAAGAACGGATTCTAGAAGAATTGCGACAGAAACGCTCGCGAAAAACGGAAAACACCCCCGAAAAAGCGATCGAAACCGCGGATAAACCGAATCTCGAACCCGCTCCCGCGGAACTCCCCACCGATCCCGCGCTCTTCTGGCGTTACGAAGAATCCCTCGATCCCTCCCTCGTCGTCATCATCCCCCCGGCAGACGATCGCACCGTCCTCGATATCCTCGGCACATTCCCCCTAGCCCCCGCGGAAGCCGACTCGATCGAGCAATTCCTCAAACCCATTTACCGCCAAATGGCACAGGAAGCGATGGCGACCGCTCTACAGCGCGAGGAGTAAATCTTCCCCCTTCCCCCGTTCTCTGCTACAATTGAACTTTTGGGATAAATCGAAATAGGAGTCAAACGTCTATATGTCTCGTTACCGAGGGCCGCGCTTGCGTGTTGTACGCCGTTTGGGAGAATTACCGGGCTTAACCCGGAAAACCGCCCGCCGTTCCTACCTACCCGGACAACACGGCCAAGCCCGCAAGAAAAAATCGGAATACGCCATCCGTCTGGAAGAAAAACAAAAACTGCGCTTTAACTACGGCGTGAGCGAGAAACAACTCATCCGCTACGTTCGCAAAGCTAGACGGGCGACCGGTTCCACCGGACAAACCCTACTACAATTACTCGAAATGCGTCTGGATAATACCGTTTTCCGTCTCGGCATGGCGGGAACCATCCCCGGCGCCCGTCAATTGGTCAACCACGGCCATATCACGGTAAACGGTCGCGTGGTCGATATCCCCAGTTATCAATGTCGCCCCGGCGATGTCATCGGCGTGAAAAATCAAGAGCGCTCCAAGGATCTCGTACAGAGAAATATGGAATATCCCGGATTAGCGAACCTACCGAGTCACTTGGAATTCGATAAATCGGCTCTCGTGGGCAAAGTGAACGGAGTCGTCGATAGAGAATGGGTAGCCTTATCGATTAACGAACTGCTCGTGGTGGAATACTACTCTCGGAAAGTGTAAGAACGCGGTGGATTTTTTCCCCGAACCGGATGAGGACGCGAAGGTAAGCGTCCTTGTTTTGTTATTTACCGAGAGTTCAGGGGAAATTCGATCGAAATTACCCCCTCGCCCGATGTCCGGAAAATCGTGTCAGAATAAATAAGTGAAGATACTTATCAATTCCCTCGAAAACGACGCGATATGACTCTCGAACCTCTCCCAAATGCCTCCTACGATTTGATAATTGTCGGTTCCGGGATTGTCGGCACGATCCTGGCCGTCGCCCTCCAGAAAACGGGCGCGAAAATCGCCATCATCGAGGAGCGTCCCTTGGAAGTCGTGATCGATCGCCGTCAAGCCTACGCGCTATCGCTCATGTCGGGGCGTATTCTCAAAGGGTTGGGAGTCTGGGATAAAATCTTTCCCAATATCGGTAAATTCCGTCATATTCGCCTCTCCGATGCCGATTATCGTGTTTTTGTCCCCTTCGCGGTCAACGACCTGAAAACCGATTATTTGGGCTATGTCGGCGAGCATCGGGTGATCCTCTCCGCGTTAATCGAGGCGACGAGAGAAAGATCGAATATTCACTGGATCTGTCCCGCGCGGGTTAAAAAAGTAGAGTACGGCGAAAATAACGCCACGGTAACGATCGAACGCGACGGACAGACTTACCCCCTCACCGCTCGATTGGTCGTCGGCGCGGACGGCGCGCGCTCCTTTATCCGACAGGAAGCGAAAATCACGACAAAAGGCTGGAAATACTGGCAATCCTGCGTCGCTTTCACCATCGCCCACCAACAGGAATACAACGAGACGGCTTTCGAGCGTTTCTGGCCGACCGGCCCGATGGGGATTCTCCCCCTTCCCGGCAATCGCTGTCAGATCGTCTGGACGAATCCCCACGCCGAGGCGAAGAAACTACAGGAAATGGAAGAGAGTCAGTTTATCGCCAGATTAGAGGAATATACTGGGGGATTATTGGGGAAATTGCAATTAGCGAGCGAGCGATCGCTTTTCCCCGTCCAATTAATGCAGAGCGATACTTATATCAAACCCCGATTAGCCCTCGTGGGGGACGCGGCCCACTGTTGTCATCCCGTCGGGGGACAGGGGTTGAACCTCGGCATCCGGGACGCGGCCTCGCTCTCGCAGGTGTTGACGGAAGCGATCGAAAAAGGCGAGGATATCGGCTCGATCGAGGTACTGAAACGCTACGAAAAATGGCGTAAAAAAGAGAATTTAGTCATTTTAGGCTTTACCGACTTTCTCGATCGCTTTTTCTCCACCAATTGGCTACCGATCGTCTGGACGCGCCGTTTCGGTCTATTCGTCATGCGTCACGTTCCCCCGGTTAAACTATTCGCCCTACAACTGATGACCGGCTTACGGGGACGGATTCCCGAACTAGCCAAACCGTAGCGGGAGGCGGGAGGCAGGAGGTGAGGGAGTAGGGAGTAGGGCAAAGAAAGGGTAAAGGTGAAGGGCTTAAAAGTAGTCTTTTCCCTTTTCCCCTTCCCCTTTCCCCTTTTCCCCAAAAAAACTCCCCCATCCCCCGTCTCTCTCACCTCCCCTATCTCCCCATCTCCCACTACCGCGCTTCGGACGGTTTTCCCTCCATCCGATTCTCTCCGGCCCGATCGAGAACCTCGTTACAATTTTTAATAGAAGTGAACGGGTCGATCGAGGTTACGCTTGTGATATCGGGATCGTCCGCGATAATTGGAGAAAATGCCATGAACGGCAATATTCGCGTGGGAAACCTCTTCGGAATTCCTTTTTATATCAATCCTTCTTGGTTTTTCGTTCTGGGCTTGATTACCCTGACTTACGGGAGCGATCTAGCCCGATTCCCGCAGTTAAACGGGGGACTGCCCTGGTTATTGGGATTCATTGCCGCTTTACTGTTGTTCGCGTCGGTGGTCGCTCACGAACTCGGCCATAGTTTCGTCGCCCTCGCGCAAGGGATCGAGGTAAAATCGATCACCCTCTTTCTCTTCGGGGGATTGGCCACCCTGGGACGGGAATCGAAAACGCCGTTAGAAGCGTTTCTCGTGGCCGTGGCCGGGCCCCTCGTCAGTTTTCTGTTATTCGGTGTTTTTCTGGTTATCGGCTTAAATCTGAGCTTGAGCGCGCCGATCGCCGCGATTCTTTCCTTACTGGCCTATATTAACCTCGTCCTGGGGCTGTTTAACCTGATCCCCGGTTTGCCCCTCGATGGCGGGAATATCCTGAAAGCGATCGTCTGGCAGATCACGGGCAACCCGAATAAGGGGATTCTCTTCGCCAGTCGTTTCGGGCAGTTTTTCGGTTGGTTGGCGATTATTGTCGGCGCGCTCTCGATAGCGGGGGTCAGTTCGATCGGTAGTCCTTGGACGCTGTTAATCGGCTTTTTCTTGCTACAGAACGCGGGTTTATCGGCGCAATCGGCGAAAGTACAGGATTTCTTGAGTCAATACACCGCGAGAGACGTACTTTCTATCGATAGCCCGATCGTTCCCGCGTCCCTCAGCTTACGCGAGTTCGTCAATAATTACGTTATCGGCAAACCACCCCGATCGACATTTCTCGTCACCGACCCGGACGGGAAACTGTTCGGAACGATCGCGGCCGACGATCTGAAAACCATCCCGACCTCGCGCTGGCCGGAGGTGAAGGTGGGCGAATTGTTACGGACCGGCGAGAGTTTACGGCGGATTTTACCCGATCGCCCCCTGTTGGACGTGGTGAAAATTTTGGAAGGGGAAAATCTCGCCGAGGCGATCGTCGTCGAGGAAAGCGGGGTCGTGGTGGGATCGATCGAGAGAAATTCGATTAGGAATTTTTTAGAGCGGGAAATGGCGAATAAAACCGTTTGATCTCCCCGGACGGCATAATCTTACGTCGATCGTCTCATTTTTTCCCAGAGGCGATCGATTTCTTTTTCTACCTTCGGCGCTAAAGGAAGGAGAAATTCACTCTTTTCCAGCGCGGGTCGATCGGCCAGCAGGGGATCTTTCCGGATATCGACGGGAAGCTCTCCGGCCGGCCGATCGATAACCATCGGCGATAAACCGTCGGTAAAGAGGGAAATGCGATCGACCGAGTTCGTTTTCCAGCAGAAATCGATCCATCGATCGGCGAGGGGATCGTTTGCCATCATCGCCGGTTGTACCCAGACATCCGACCACAGCGAGGTTCCCGATCGGGGGACGACGAGTTTCATCTCGCGATATTGCTCGGTAACGGGTAAAATATCGTCCGACCACCCCACCGATAGCCAGACATCGCCCACTAGCAAAGGTTGAAGATAATAGCTCGAACTGTAGAATTTTACCTGTTTTTGCAGGGATAGTAAGTTCGATGTCAGGTCGGGAACTCGATCGAGATCGGTGGGATTATAGGAACCGCCCAACTTTTTCAGGGTTAACCCGATCACCTCGCGGGGGTTATCGACGAGTGCGATCCGTCCGGTTAACTCCTCACGCCATAAATCCGACCAATCCTCCGGCCGCCAGTCAAACCGCTTGAATTTATCCTCGTTATAAACGATGACAGTGCTTCCCCAACGGTAGGGCGCTCCCCAGATCTTGCCGGTTTCGTTCGGAAAACCTTGTTCGTCGCGCGTGACGAGCGATCGCCATCGCGGGGGGAGTTTCGACCAGTTCGTTAACCGCGCCGGCTCGATCGGTTCGATCAGTCTCTCCCGGATCGCCGACGCTAACCACGCATCCCCGAGTGTTACCAGGTTGGCCCTGGGGGAGGAGGATTTCCCGGTAAAAGGTAGGGCGACGGGAAACGAGGAGGCGGGAGTCGGTATCGATCTTTGCCGCCAAGCTTCTAATAACTTCAATAAATTTTGTAACTTCGTTTCCGATTGAAACTTGAGATTTCGATCCTCGATCGTTTTTTGAAAATCTTGAATCAATCGCGGGGGGATCGAGCCTTCTAGCAGGAAAACCCGTAAGGCGCTTTCTGCCGGGGCGCATCCGGATAATCCCCGCGCGAGCGCGAGTGTACCGATACCCTGGAGAAAAGAACGACGATTTGCCATGATACAGTGATTTTTAGAGATATAAACACGATATATCGCTCATGTACGGAGAATAATCGTTAAATATTAGTAAATATAGCCTCTACAATCGATGCCAGGTTCCGTCCGGGGAAATACTCGGACTTCGACGAACGGAACGATCGGATCGATCGGTAGAAATCCCTAGAGGGAGCGTGTATTTTGTAGATTAATGAAGAGCGATGACGGGATCGTTAAATGAATCATAAATTGTTATACCCCATCCCATCTAGCTCCTAGGATAGAGGGAGAAACCTCTAAGGGTAGGTAATTTCATGGATGGTATACAAAAACAGATTACCGGGCTGAACCAAAAGATCGACCATTTACACGAAATCGTCGAACATTTGAGCGGACAAATCGCCACGATGGCCGCGACAAAAGCCCAATCTTCCTCTCGTGACACCGGTGAGATGATCGGCTTTTCCGAATTCTCCGATAACAGCCTCTACGATCACAAGGATATCCTACGCGATTCCGGCGGGCAAACCGGCCGGGGGGGGAGCGCGGATAATCCCATATCGGACGAGATTCAAATTCGACGGCTGACCGCGCAACTGACGGCGGCCTACAATCGAATCGCCGCTCTAGAAGAACAGTTACTCACCTATCGTATCCACTCTTGACCTAGTTTACCCCGCGGGGAGCGCCCGACGATCGGGGGCCGCTGTCGGGAACATTGGGCAGGGAGGGTAAGGAGCGATTCGGCAGTGTCGGTGAGGAAGAATTTCCCCAGGGGTTGGTATTCTCTAAACCTGGTAACGAGGGGTTTCCGGCGGTTGACGAAGTAGACTCCCCGGGTAGAGTGGCCAGCGCGACCCGATCGCCCCCGACCTGTCGGAGTAGATCCAGAATCCCCACGACCTCGTTATAACTGGCGTTCCGAGAGGCGTTTAACACCATCAAACCGTTCGGGCTGTTTTGATGGTAATTCTTGATCGCCTCGAATAACTGCTCGCGAGTCACCATCTGTTTCTCGACGTATAACTGTCCGACATCATCGAGACTGACCACCAGCATCTCGCGCATCGGTGTGGTCGAGGTGCTGGCTTTGGGCAGATCGAGACTGATGGCCTGCTGACGCGATAACCCCACCGCTCCCAAAATAAAAAAGGTCAGGATACAGAAAATCACATCGATCAAGGGGACGATGTTTACTTGCACGTCCTCTTGAATTCGGTGAGAATCGTGCCAGGTGCGGAGCGGACGGGCGGCGGTTACGGTATTCTTTCGAGTTGCGGTTTTTCGCGGGGTGGTTTCCGGCATGGCTGTGAGGGGTTAGCGATCGACGGGCGTTTCTAGGTTAGCATTTAGGGTGTGATACTGTCCTTCCCGAGCCGCCCAACGCTGACGGTAGAGAATTTCCAGATCGTTGCCCACTTTACGGAATAGACGGGCTTGGTTAAACCAGAAGCCCTGAAACACGCGATAGAAAGCGAGGCTAAAAATGGCGACGATCAAACCCGTAGCGGTCGAGATCAGCGCCTCGCTGATCCCTAACGTAACGCCCGCGGTGGAGGAAGTTCCCAGATCGCTCAGTTGAATATTGGCCAGAGACGCGATTAGACCGAGCACCGTTCCTAATAACCCTAACAACGGGGATAGAGCGACCACGGCTTCTAATACTTTATCGCCCCGTTTCATCAGGGAGAGTTGATCGTCCGCCGCCGATTCGAGGGCGAAGTGAAAAACTTCGGGATCGGGATCGTCGAGGCGTAGGGGAGCGTAGAGGAAATTTCCGACCGGGTGGGTGCGGTTTTCTCTCGCGATTTTCGTGGCGAGATCCCAATTGCGGCTCGCCGCTTCCATGACGCGGTTGACGATCTGCCCCTCGCTTAAGAGAGTCCGCGACCAGAACCAAATTCTTTCGATAATCGTGCTGAGAGAGAGAATAGAAAGAAAAAGGAGAGGCCACATGGCTATTCCACCTTTTTGCATGATTTCCATTATATTCACGAGTTTTTATACCCTCCTATCTAGGCTCGTCGCTCGATCTTCGTGAAGTTTACATTTATTCATTTAGAATTAGCTTTCCAGTATAGCCGTTTTCGTCTCCCGTCCGGTAATCGGCGCGGGTCGATCGGCCCGCGCCAACGGGTATCAACCGACGAGGAGAGAATCGCGTAGGGCGAGAATTTCCTCGGTTGCCAACCGCGCGCCGAATTTCGACACGACGCGGGACGCGCACAGGGAGGCGAGATTTCCCGCCCCGGCGTACCCTAATCCGTGGGTGATGCCGTACAGGAAAGCCCCGGCGTACATATCCCCCGCGCCAACCGTATCGACGGCGGTAACGGGATGGGGCGCGATTTCTAGAAGATTTTCCCCGTCATAGATCAGCGAACCGCTCGCCCCGCGGGTGATGGCGAATCCTTTGGTGAACGTTTTAAAATACTCGATCGCTCCCTCGATCTCCTCGGTTCCCGATAAACTTAACGCCTCGGACTCGTTGGCGAAAACGAAATCTAATCCCGTCCCGATCATTTCCAGTAATCCCTCGCGGAAAAAGATCGCCATATTGGGATCGGACAGCGAGAGCGCGGTTTTTACCCCGGCGCTTTGGGCGATCTCCCGTCCTTTGATGGCGGCGGCTTTCGCGGTGGGGGAGGTGACGAGGTAGCCTTCGAGATAGAGATAATCGGCGGAAGCGATCGCGTCCGGCACTAGCTCGCGCTCGGAGATTTTCCCGGTGATGCCGAGGAAGGTGTTCATGGTGCGATCGGCATCGGGAGTGACGAGGACGAGACATTTCCCGGTGATTCCCTCCGCTGTATCACCGCCGTGTTCGTTGGTATCGAGACCGCAACTTCTAAGATCGTCGAGATAGAATCTACCGGATTCATCGTTACCCACTTTACAGGAGTAAAATCCTTTCCCGCCCAGTTGGGCGATCGCCACCATCGTGTTCGCGGCCGATCCCCCACCACTGCGTTTCCGGGAATCGCCCAATCTCTCGATCAATTCCGTCTGACGGCTTTCATCTACCAATGTCATCACCCCTTTATCGATTCCCAGTTCCCCGAGGGTTTCGGGCGAGACTTCAAATTCCATATCGACCAGGGCGTTACCGATGCCGTACACGTTATATTTTTTTCCCATAATGAACCGCGCTCCTCGAACTTAGGTTGTTATTGACTATAGCAGGAGCCGGCCGATAGGGAGACACGGGTTAAGGGCGATCGATTCGGGGGCTAGGGTATCCTAGAAGGCATCGAGAATGTTGTTCGAGCGATCGAGGTAGAGAAGAAATCCCATGTCCGGCATGAAACCCCGATTTACCAGTTTCGAGGAATATCTAGCCTACGAGGACGATTCCGATCGACTCTATGAATTGTTCAATGGAGAACTGATTGAAATTCCCATTGACTCGGGGAGAAATGTTGAAATCGCTAACTATCTTTTGTTGAGTTTCGCTTTATTCTTGGGAAGCGATCGGGTCAGGGGGCACGGACTCGAACTGGAAGTCCAGGGGGAACCGAAAAACCGCTATCCCGATTTAACCATTCTTCGGGAAGAACATATTCAACAGTTATCGGCTCGAAACACGATCCGTCTGTCTATGGCTCCTCCTTTATTAGTCGTGGAAGTGGTTAGCCCCGGCGAGATCCCAAGAGAGCGAGACTACATCGCCAAACGAATTCAATATCAAGATCTCGGGATTCCCGAATACTGGCTCGTCGATCCGCTAACCCGATCGATTCTCGTTCTAGAATTGGTGGGTAATCTTTATACGGAAGCGGGAAATTTTAGCGGGGATGATTTCGTTCTTTCTCCTGGCTTTAGAGAATTGAATGTAAAGGTTTCCGATGTGTTTAACCCGAACGAATCCGCCCGATCGAACTCTCTTTAAAATTCAAAAGCTAGAGAAACAGCGATCGCCATCTCCCTAGCCAATTAAAGGAAAAAAAGTCAGGCTATTTGACATTACAGTGGATTGTCCGGGGAAAATATTTTTTTTAGAGAAACTTTCTCTAAAATATCCCTTTGTACTCCTGAATTCTGACTCCTGACTCCTGACTTCTCCCAGTTATTTTTTCGCGGCGACGATCGAGTAAACCGTCGAGTGGGTATCGTCTTTTAACGTCACACCCTCGGGCATTTGCAGATCGCCCACGGTGATCGATTCTCCCACCCCTAAACCGGAAACGTCGAACTCGATCACTTCGGGAATATTATCGGCGATACAGGAAACATTGATCTCGTTGATCAACTGTTCCACGAGACCCCCCTGTTTCACACCGATCGCCTCGCCGACCGGTTTCACCGGAACGACGATATCCAGCTTCCCGTGGGCGGAAACGGCGAAGAAACTGAGATGGAAAAGGTTTCTCTTCCAGGGATGCGCCTGCACTTCCTGGATCAACGCTTTCCCCGTCCAGGAGATTTCGGGAACGTTGACATCGACGAGGGTATTGTTGATCGAGGCTTTTTTGAGCAGGTTGAGCGCTTCTTTCTCTTTCACCACCAGCGAGACGGAATCCGTCCCGTTGTGGCCGTAGAGGGCGGCGGGAATCAAACCCTGACGGCGTAGAGCGTTCGGTTTAGTCTTTTCCGGTCTTTTCTGACATTCAACACTGACTTGCATCGCGGTTTATCCTCCGACAATTAACTGATTTCGATCGATTAAAACTCGACACTTACCGATTCCCAGAGCGCGCCGTTGGCATCCAGAAGCGCGCGTTTCGGCCCGTGGATGGGATCTTCCACGATAATCGTCTGGTCGCGACTGGCACCGAGAGAGATAATGGCGATCGGCACTTCCATGATCTCGGCGAGGAATCGCAGATAATCCAGGGCTTGCTTGGGTAGATCTTCCAGCGTCCGACATTCGGTAGTCGGTTGTTTCCATCCCGGTAGGGTACGGTAGATCGGCCGACAACGGGCGAACTGAGCGGCGTTACTGGGGAGGTGACGACAGGTTTTCCCGTCTAACTCGTAGGCGACGCAGACCTTGATCTCTTCTAACGTATCGAGAACATCTAATTTCGTGACCGCCAGACAGTCCAAGCCGTTGATCCGCACCGCGTAGCGACCGATCACCGCATCGAACCAGCCACAGCGACGACGGCGGCCGGTGGTCGTCCCGAATTCCGCCCCCCGATCGCAGAGTAACTGCTCGATTTCCCCCTCTAGTTCCGTGGGAAACGGCCCCTCGCCGACACGGGTAGTGTAGGCTTTGGCCACCCCGATCACCCGATCGATCACCGTCGGGCCGATCCCCGCGCCCACGCACGCCCCCCCGGCGATCGGGTTGGAGGAGGTAACATAGGGATAGGTTCCGTGATCGAGATCGAGAAGCGTTCCCTGCGCGCCTTCAAAGAGAATATTTTTCCGTTCGCGGATCGCCTTGTAAATCTTTAGAGAACTATCGACCACATGGGAACGCAACCGATCGGCGTAACCGAGATATTCCTCGATCACCACTGACGGATCGAGCGGCGGTAGGTTATATAGCTTTTCTAAAATGACGTTTTTATAGGCGATCGTCCATTCCAGTTTCTCCCGCAGGGTATCCGGATCGATCAGGTCGATCACCCGAATGCCCGTCCGTTCCGATTTATCGGCGTAGGTAGGGCCGATCCCCCGGCCGGTGGTGCCGATTTTCTGTTTTCCCCGTCTCTCCTCCGAGGCCCGATCGATCAGACGATGATAGGGCATGGTAACGTGAGCCGTCTGCGAGATAAAGAGATTCTCCGTCGAGACATTGAGGGCGTGTAGTCGTCCCATCTCTTCCAATAACACGGAGGGGTCGATCACCGTTCCCGACCCGATGACACATTCGGTGTCGGGGTAGAGAATGCCGGAGGGAATCAGGTGGAGTTTGAACGTCTGATCCCGGACGACGACGGTATGACCCGCGTTAACGCCGCCTTGAGACCGCACCACCATATCCGCCGATCGACTCAGCAGATCCGTGATTTTTCCTTTTCCTTCGTCGCCCCATTGAGCGCCGATTACAATAACGTTAGCCAAGGGTCGATAGGGTCTAGCTAAAGTTCACACAAACTACAATTATCTCTCGATAGCGATCGGACTGTCAAGCTCGATCGGGGGAATTTTTTCCGGAGTTCTCGATCGACTCGCGTAAAGGGAACCAAGGGCCGAAGGCCGGTGAAAAAAACCGCCCGTTGCTGAAAAACGAGCGGCTCTCTCCGATGAGTAAATTTTTTTTCGTTTCGTTTACAGGGAGGAGCCTAGACCGGCGTAAGCTCCGTAAAAGAAAAGACCGACGACCGCGATCACGCCGAGGCCGGCGATCGTGGCGACTAACCAAAGGGGAATACGACCTTCCGCGAACATTAAGACACCTCCTACTTGCTTTTCTAAAAAATGTACACGAGTTAGTTAAAGAAATAGCTGGAAAATAAAATTCCGAGAACGGCCACCAGGAGTAAACCCAGGTACAGGGAGGTACGGTTTAGCTCGACGGGTTGCCGGTTGGGATTGGGCATTCTTTCCATGATCGTTCTCCTAGCGTTGGATGAATTGCATCGCCGCGATCGCGCCGATAAAGAATACGGTCGGGACGGCTAACGTGTGAACGGCCAGCCATCGAACGGTGAAAATGGGGTAAGAAATCGGTTGATTCGGATTACCGGTAGCCATTGTTTTTATCCTCGTTACCCTAAATTACTGATTAAACTCTTCGATTTGCTGTTTCGCGGTATAGCGATCGCTAATGATCGGCAGTTCCTGACGGTCTTGAGTGTAATACTCGTCCGGTCGGGGAGTACCGAAAACATCGTAAGCTAATCCGGTACTCACGAACAACCAGCCCGCGATAAACAGCATGGGGATCGTGATGCTATGGATGACCCAGTAGCGAATACTGGTGATGATGTCGGAAAATGGACGTTCTCCGGTGCTACCTGACATGGATGGTTCTCCTGAAAATGATAGAGAGGTAAAAATCAATCTATTTGACACACACCGCCCTAGAAGCGCGGTGATTCTTCGGGAAGACACTCGTGGAAAACCACCGTGTACGAACTAGGACATTACTCCTACTCCCCTGGCGATGTCATTGCCGCAATTCCCTCCAGTGTTACCACCATCGGGGATACTTTTCGGTTTTAAAGATTCCCCGACCCGAAAACAAGTTTCAAGCCGATTCGGTCGGGGGTTCGTACTTGAGTAAAACCCCGTTTTGTCCCAGGACGAAACCTTTGTCGGGATTGACAAAAACAATCCGATAAAGATTACTGGGAACATTTTCCACGGCGCGATCTTTCTCCCATGACTCACCACCGTCATGGCTGACGAGTAGGTTGCCACTGCCGCCGGCGACCCAAAGTTCTTCGGGCGTGCGGTACGTGAGATCCAGTAGTCCCCAACTGGTGGAAAATTCGGGGAATACTTTATCTTCCCACGTATCGAGTTCCGGGTCACTGGTAAATTGTAGTTGACCGCCCCGCGCCAGGGCCCAGAGTCCTCCCTTGTCGTTAAACCCGACTTTCTGGAGACGACGGGAAGAAAGCCGGTTATGGGGAGTCCATTCGGTATCCCCCGGTTTCCAGGTGGAGTAAAAATTTCCCCGGGCCGAGACGGCCACGTATTGACCGTCCTCGGAACGGACGATCGTGCGAGCGACCCCGACCGCTCCCTCGACGAGAGCTTTCCAGCTTTTCCCGCCGTCTTCGGTGCGGTAGATCGCGCCGAGATCCGTGACCATTTCGGCGGTGCGGTCATCGAGGGCGATAATACCGTAGGGCGCGCCGGGTAGTTTCTCGCTCAGGGGAATTCTCGACCAGCTATTGCCGCCGTCTTCGGTGTGCAGGAGAATCGAGGGTTTCCCGACGATCCACCCTTCGGTCCCGTGGAAACTGACCGAACCGAAACTGACTTTCTCATCCCCGAGCGCGAGGATTTTTTGTTGCCACGTATCGCCCCCGTCTTTGGTTTCAAAGAGACTGGACTTCGTTCCGACCAGCCAGCCGTGTTGGAGGTCATCGGTAAAGGCCACGTCGGCGAAGATGGCATCGGTATCGATCGGGATGACTTTCCAGGGATTGTTGCCCAGAGTGGGAACGCTACTACAACTCAGACAGAGTAGCGAGACGGCGATCACTATTAAGAATTGTTGTAGCTTTCTCATTAATCGGTTCATAGGTATCAGCGAAAAGTCGGGGGCTATTTTCACTTCGCCCCGGTGAGATGCCGGTGTATCGGTTCGATCGGTCAAGGAAATCGCCTCGGCGAGTTAGCTTAAACCGTATAAACTCATAAAAAACAAGAAAAATAACCCTAAAGCCCCAAAAATCAAAAGATTTTTTTGGTTGGGAGTCAGACGGTTCACCCCGAAGCCGTAGTTGAGGTTTTCTTGAAATCCGGAGGGCGCGTCTTTCGCCCCGATGTTGACGAACTGGGAGCGACGCACGCCGCAGACGGGACAGCGCCAGGTTTCCGGCAGTTCCTCGAACGGGGTTCCCGCGGGGATATCGTTTTTCCCGTCGCCCTTACTCGGTTCGTAAACGTAGCCACAGGCGCGGCATTCGTAACTCGCGGGAGCTTGTTCGGCGACGGTTAATTCCTGGGGTCGATCGCTCATGGCGGGAGTTGAAGAAATTCTGAAAAACTCTGTTACAAATTATCAGTCTATCCTTTTCCCCCTGTCAACCTTCCGCTTTTATCCCTCCGGCGGGGGACTCTCTCGCGGTCCGGGTTCGACGGTCGGCGGGGGACTCGGTTCGCTCGCTCCCTCGATCGGGGCGGGGTTCGTGCTGGGAACGGGGGTGGGAGTGGGTTCGATCGCGGGCGAGGGGCTAACCTCGGGACTCGGATCGGTCTCGGGAGGGGGGACGGGAATCGGGATCACCTCCGGGGTCGGGGTTACTTCCGGGGTCGGGGTGATCGTTACTTCGGGAGAGGGTTCGGGGGTGATCTCCGGGGTGGGGGTCGGGCTAGGTCGGTAAGTCCGCCGAGGTCGGTACACCGGGGAACGTTCCGGGATCGGGCGGGTTACGGGAGGCGCGCTCTCGATCGGGGACGGTGTCGGACTGGGACTCGCCGGGGGGGTGGGGGTCGGTCGTACCCGATCGCCCCGTGGCAGGAGGGCCATAAATCCGAGATAGCCCAACGCGAAGGCCCCGACGGTGACACCGGCGAGGAGGAGGAGAAACGGGAAGGGATTTTTCCCGGTCGATCGAGCGGTTGGTGAGGGTTCTGGCGCGGTTCCGGCGGGATTTCTTTTCGGGGTGAGGGGGGGAAGGCGATCGGGACTTACGGCGATCGTCGGCGCGGCCGTCATACTCGCGGGGATTCCCTGTAGGGCGGCCAGCATTTCCGTCGCGCTGGCGTAGCGATCGCGCGGGTGAAACCGGATCGCTCGATCGAGTACCATCGCTAGGGAGGAATGGGGATTGGCGGCCTCGTGTCGCCAGAGGATCTCGCCGGTACGGGGATCGGTTTCGAGATACTGGGGGGTTTTCCCGGTGAGGAGATAAATCGCCGTCAATCCCAGACTATAGAGATCGCTCGAATATACGGGTCGTCCGGCCGCCTGCTCCGAGGACATATAACCGGGGGTTCCCAGGGCGATCGAGTAGGCGGATTTTCCCGCGGGATCGACGACGGTGGCGACGGCTTCTTTCATCACCCCGAAATCGATTAAAACGGGCAGATTATCGCTTTTTCGGAGAATAATATTATCGGGTTTGACATCCCGGTGAATGATGCGACGACGGTGGATAAAGTCGAGAACGGACAGGAGACGGACGAGGATCTCGGTGACCGCCGATTCCGATAGCTCGCCCTCCCGTTCGTGTTTCTGGGTGAGCGTGACCCCCTCGATCCATTCCTGCACCAGATAGAAATCGTTGCCATCGTCGAAATAGCCGTATAAACGGGGAATTTGCGGGTTTTGTTCGCCTAATTCTTCCAAGACGGCCGCCTCGCGCTCGAAGCGTTCCAGTAACCACGCGGGCATTTCTTCCGATTGAACGGCGGGATGGAGTTTCTTGATCACGCAGTGCCGTTTCGAGGGCATCTGGGTATCGATGGCGATGTAGGTCTCTCCGAACCCACCTCTGGCGAGGGTGCTGATAATTTGATAGCGGTGGTTTAACAGGGTCGCGCTCATGCAGGCTCTTTTGTCGGGCGGTTTCGTCCGTCTCCCATCTTAGCGTTTCCCCCGTTACATTTCGGGGAGGGTTCGATCGGGTCCCGAGACTCCGGGGAACTGTCGGTATTTCAGGACGTAACCGGCGATCGCTAGGGCGATAATGGCGATCGAACCGATGGCCAGATAACTGGGAACCCAGAAAACCGCCTCGATCCGGTTGATTTCCCCCGGTTTTAAATGCCAGACGATCCGGGTTCCGTCCTGTTCTACGTCGGGGGGTAGAGCGGTTTCCCCGGTAATAATCCGTCCCCCGAAGGGTGTGTTCAGGGCGAAATCGATATTCACCAGCGAACCGGGACTAACGATGATATTCCCTTTTTCCGAGAGTACCCCCAGGGCGCGCAGATCGACGGTGAGGGTTAACCGGTCCCGATCGAGCAAGAACCAGTTACTCTGGTCGATCGATAGCCGGGAATCGAGTTGCAGGAGTTTCAGATCGTCGGGGGTCGAGCGTCGGATCGCGTCGGTAGCGCCCGGATTGAAAAAACGATTGAACTTTTCTTCTAACTCCTGTCCGTTGCCGAAGGGAATGGTGACGATCGTTTCCCGATCGGAAACCCGTTTTGCCTTACCTCCCAACGATTTCGCCCGGTCTTCGAGGCTATGTAACCATTTCGTCGCTTCCGTCTGACTCAGGCTGGTTAACCGTTGTCCCAGGGTGATATCCTGCACGATCTCGCCGTGATGCTGGTGCGAGAAATTCACGCCCACATCGTAGCGGACACACCCGGTTAACAGCACGAACAGACCGCATAACAAGGGGAGGAGAAAGAATCGTTTCGCTTTTTTTCGATCGGTTGGAGAGTTCATAGACAGGGAGGCGGGAGGTAGGAGGCGGGAGGCGGGAGAAGATGAATCAACGATCGACGGTCGGCCCCGGAAGATCTCGAACGGGAAAGCCGGGGGCCGGCCGTTGGCGAGAACTTATTCCTCGTCTAGATCCTCGCCGGCGGCGCTACCACCGCTCACCGTGACGAGATCGATCTGTTGACGGTAATAGTCTACATCTTTTACCTCGACTTCTACCTCGTCTCCGAGACGGTAGGCGACGCGATTTTTACGACCGATGAGACAGCTATGGCGGGCGCGGTACTCGTACCAATCATCCTTGAGAGAAGAAACGTGAACCAATCCCTCGACGAGTAGATCGGAGATTTCCACGAAGAAACCGTAGGATTGAACGCCGGTGATCAGGCCGCGGAAGACCTGGCCGGTGCGTTCTTTCATTTTCTCCGCTTTTTGCAGTCCTTCTAGGTCCCGTTCCGCGTCCTCGGCGATTTTGGATCGATCGTTGAGATGGGTAACGAGAAGATGACTTTCTTCCTCTAATTCTTCCTGAATTTCGGGCGGGAGGATATTCCACGTAATCTGACCTCTCGCGCGACTACTACCGAGATCCACGCCCGTTTTCACCGCTTTACTGCGGCGATCTTTTCCTTCGGTCAGGAGAATTTTTAAGAGTCGTTGAATCCAGAGATCGCCGTACCGTTGTAGGGGAGAGATACAGTGGGTGTACGTGTCCCGGTAGGCGAGACCGAAGTGGGGCAGGGAGTGGGTACTGTACTTGACCATCTTCAGGGTCGATTGGAGAAGATAGTTCAAAATCTTTTCGGACGGGTTCGTGGAAAAAGCCCGCGTGAGATTTTGATAGTATTCTGGCGTGATTTCCTCTTCGGAGGCTAGAGAAAATTCAATTCCCAAATTATTGGCTAATTTTAATAGATCTTCTAGCTCTTCGGGGTCGGGTTCGCCCTGACCGCAGTACAGCGCGGGGAGATGCAATGCCTGAAGATGTTCGCCGATCACTTTACCCGCGAGGACGGCGACTTCCATCAATAGCGATCGGGCGGGTAGAGTATTGGAGGCGAGAACGCTCCCCCCGCGTCCGTCGTCCTTGAAGGGGGAGGCTTTTTCGGATTGGATATCGAAACTCCCGCGCTGGAGACGCGCCGATTTCAGGGTCGGGCAGAGGATGAAGAAGAGTTGATGTAAGGGTTCGAGAAGATCTTGATATTTGGGATCGTCCTCTTCCTCGCTGAGAAGATCGCGGATCTGTTGGTAGGTGAGGTGATGATCGACGACGATCGAGGCCGGCACGATCTCGTACTCGACAATATCTCCTTTCTCGTCGATGGTGATCAGGATGGAAAAGGTCGGGCGCGGTTCTCCCGGAGCGAGCGAACAGCGACGGGTGACGGCGGCGGGAAGCAGGGGGAGGACTTTTTCGCCCAGATACACCGCGGTTCCTCTCCTTCGGGCGGCTTTATCCAATAATCCGCCCCGTTCCACGTAGCGGGCCACGTCGGCGATATGAATTCCGACCCGCCAGTATTTCTGTTTGACCCGTTCGATCGAGAAGGCGTTATCGATAATCGGCGGGTAATCCCGTTTGATCCCGTCTTCTAGGGTAAATGTCGGTAATTTTTCGAGATCCCGACGTTTCTCTTTGTCGGGATTATCGAATCCATCCGGTAGGCGATCGGCCGCTTGCAGGACTTCGGGGGGGAACTGCTGGGGTAGATCGTGCTTACAGGAGACGATATCCGTGTCCGCGGCGGCTTCGGCCGTGGAACCGAGAACGCGGGTTACTTGACCGATGGGGGGATGATCGCCGAGGGGATACCGTAATACGGAGACGTGAACGAGATGATCGATGGTCTCCTGAAGGTTCCGACCGTTTTCTAAAAGTTTGATGGCGAATTTCAAGCGATCGTCCAGGGGGACGGCCACGAAAGTTTCATTTTCTTGTTTTACCTGGGCGAGGAGGGAAGGATTGGCCCGATCGAGAATCAGTTTGACCTCGCCTTCGGGAGAACGCCGGCGGGTTCCCTCTTTGAGGATTTTCACGAGAACCCGATCGCCGTTCCAGGCGTTACTTAAATGATTCTTGGAGACGTAGATATCCTCGGCATCTTCCACGTCTTGAATCGCGAAACAAAACTCCTTGCTCGAACAGCGCAATTTCGCCTCGACCACGTTTTCCTCGCGAACGCGGCGGTATTTCCCGCGTTCTTTCACGATGATTCCCAGACGTTCTAACGCGTCAAGGATGACTTGAAGTTTCTGGCAACTTTCGGTATCATCCTCACAGGCGAGTTTTTTTTCGAGATATTTGACGGCAACTAACTTATCTTCACTCAAATGCGAGAGAAGGGTGGAAATCGAGAATTCCATCGAGAGAAGATCCTTATTGGAGAACTTACAAGAACCGCGCTCCAAGGCGCGAATCGATAGCGGTTAGGGACTGTATAGGATTCAATGCTCGGGATGATTTCGGAACGCTTCACCGAACGATCTCGCCAAGTCTACCACCGCGGCGATCTCGTCCACACGACCCCCCCTATAGTAAGGATATCGTCAACCACGAGAGTTGAAGGGGGATCGAAAGAAAACCTGATCGGGAAAAAGGGAACTTTTTAAAGGGGGGGGAATCCGGATGGTTCGGAATCCCTGGAATATCACCAGATGCTTGTTATTTTTTCGGGGAAGTCTCGCCGTTGTAGAATTTTGAAAGTGCCTAACAACGTTCGCCCACTTCCCCAGCCCTTGCAGATCATACTCAGATTTTAGCAAAAAAATGTTTATTCTCTCGAAAAAGCGATAGAGTATTTTAGTAAGTACAAAAGAACTGTGAAAGAAGGTATGTTCCCAGAATTTCGGCGGCGTTATCCCCGATCGGCCTTGATTAGTAAGTTATTGCGGATCGATCATGGCAAATATATCGTTCGCGTTCGCGTGGAAAGTGAGGGCAGGATCTTGGCGACGGGGCTGGCCGCGGCCGATACTGTCGAAAGCGCGGAAGACCGGGCCCGAGAACGGGCGATCGCTGTATTAATCACGGGTTCGGAAGGTATGGAATCCCCCGAGGAAACCCTCGCTTTCCCCGTGATGCCGGTTTCGGAACCCCCGGCCGCCTCGAAACCCCCCGTTATCGAACCACCCCCCGCGCCGGCAACCGTCCCCGAAATTCCCGTTATCGAACCCGCGCCACAACCGGTAACGGTCTCGAAAACCCCGATTATCGAACCCGAACCCGCGCCGGCAACCGTCCCCGAAATTCCCGTTATCGAACCCGCGCCACAACCGGTAACGGTCTCGAAAACCCCGATTATCGAACCCGAACCCGCGCCGGCCGAAATCGCGGTCATCGAACCCGAGCCGGAACCGGTGACGGTCTCGAAAACCCCGGTTATCGAACCCGAACCCGAGCCGGAACCGATAATCGAGGAGAAAAAACTGGAACCGTCTCCCGTTCCCGCCACGATTCCGAAAAAAGGCGGGAAATCGTCGAAAGCTGTCTCGATCGCTCCCCCGGAACCCGAACCGGAACCCGAACCCTTCTCGCTAGAGTTGGAAGAGGATAACTACGGGTTATTTTCGGACGAACCGGAGATGGCGATCGATCCGGAAGAGATTCCCTCCGAACCCGCGCCGGTTGCCGTACCCCCGGAAGAGATCGATTACTCCGTCCTGAAAACGAAGATCGACGTGGAGATGAAGCGATTGGGATGGACGACCGAAAAAGGCCGGGATTATCTCATCTCGACCTACGGGAAAAAATCTCGATTGCTACTAACGAACGAGGAGCTTTTAGAGTTTTATAACTATTTATCGAGTATTTAACTCTAAATTCGGCATCTATCGGGCTGTTGGCAGTCGAGACGCTGTTTCCGTTCCGCGATCACCGTTGGTAGGTTCGGTCTACCCGTGAGGGGAAGACGGAAATCGGCCCAGATACCGTACAGTCGATCGGCGATCGGACCGGCGATCGGCCACGCGGTGATCGCGTAAACCCATCCCATACCCAATACCTCGTAGACGCGGCGGAATACTTCCACGTTTTTCAGGATCTTCCCGTCCGCGGTGATGGCGTGAATCCGTCCCATCGCCGTCTCGAAATCGATCCCGCCATTTTCTTCCGGGGAGTAGTGATCGTCGGCGATATCGACGAAAGCCACTAACCCCCGCCCCGCGTCCCGTTTTCGGAGAAAGTTCACCTCTCGAAGACAGAGGGGACATTCGCCATCGTATAACAGTTTGATTTTCCAGTCAGTCACGATCGATTTGTCAGAGAACGAGTGGATAAAGTATCTTGAACTGAAGATAACGAAAGATCCCGAAAAACGCTAGGCACGGGATTTCCGGTGGGTTACGCGCTCGCTAATCCATCCCACACATTATTACAAGGAGGTCGATCGCGTGGTCATCGAGAATAAACTCACTCTCCCCGCGATGGGTTGCGGGACTTGGGCTTGGGGAAACCGTTTGCTTTGGGGCTACGATGAGAGTATGGATAGCCAATTACAGGAAGTTTTTACCCTCTGTGTCGAGAACGGGGTGACTTTGTTCGATACCGGCGATTCCTACGGGACGGGCAAACTCAACGGTCAGAGTGAGAAATTGTTAGGACGTTTCGCGGGGGAATACCGGGGGAAAAACGCGGAAAATATCTGTATTGCCACGAAATTGGCCGCTTATCCCTGGCGATTGTCCCGGAACTCGATGATCTCCGCTTGTCAGGCTTCCGCGAATCGGGTGGGGCGATCGATCGATCTGGTTCAACTGCACTGGTCAACGGCCAATTACGCGCCGTGGCAGGAGGATAGATTACTCGACGGCTTGGGGGATCTGGTGGAGAGAGGGATGGTAAAGGGCGTGGGTTTATCCAATTTCGGCCCGAAGCGGTTGGAAATGGCCTATAAAAAGTTTTCGAGTCGCGGGATTCCCCTCACTAGCCTACAGGTACAATATTCGCTTCTCTCTACCTATCCCGTCACCGAACTGGGCTTGAAAGAGGTATGCGATCGCCTGGGGATTCAATTGATCGCCTATAGTCCCCTCGCGTTGGGCTTGTTGACGGGTAAATACGAAAATACGAAAAATCTACCGAAAGGAATACGGGGCTGGTTATTCCGGCAATTAATCCCCGCGATCCGTCCGCTGATGGAAACGGTGACGGCGATCGCTCGATCGAGGGAGAAAACCCCGGCGCAGGTGGCGTTAAACTGGTGTATCGTCAAGGGAACGATGCCGATTCCGGGCGCGAAAACGGTGAGTCAGGCGCGGGAGAATATCGGGGCGTTAGGGTGGAGATTGGACGCGGGGGAAGTCGCGGAACTCGATCGGGTTTCGGCGCGCCTGGAGAAGAAAATGGTGCAGAATATTTTTCAGAGTCGGTAGTCGGGATCGATCGGCGGGAGTGTATGGAGGAATTAAGCGATGCCTGGGTTTATCAAAAAATTGGCGAGATTGTTAGTCCATTCGGGCTTTACCAATGTGAACCTTGCGCTATGGCCGTAATTCGTTGGCTAGAGGAAAATCAAATCAGCGGAAATCTGCTCGAACTGAGAACCCTCGGTTATCCGGACGAAGATTTTATCCTCAGCGATCGCGCGGGAAATGATGAATCGATCACCTTGAATGGAAAACACTATGGAGTAGAAGTTAGGGGATTGGTTTTTGATAATCTATCGGTTGAAGGACTATCACGAGAGAACTGGCTCAAAGATTTTCATTGTCAAAGCGGAGATTTTGTAATTCATATTCGTGCGGGTGTTGGTTCTAATATTACATGGATAATTCACGAGTTCTGAACTAGGAGGATAGTAATTATGGAAAAAAAAGCGAGTTTATTGGAAATTTTAGCTAAAATTAAACAGAGACCAGGGCTATATATCGGCCGTCCTTCCGTCTCGGATCTATTTATGTTTCTGGTGGGTTATAAAACGGCGAGAAGAGAATTAGGCATCGAGCCGACAGCGGAAGAAATTCAATTCCATCAAGAATTTCATCCCTTTGTTGAAAACAAATATAACGTAAAGACCTCGAATTCTTGGGCGAAAATTATTATGCTATATTGTTCGGACGAAAAGCATGGTTTCGATCAATTTTTTCAGTTATTAGAAGAATTTCAACAGAAAAAAGAACGGAGAAAACCAGCCGAAAGAATCGAGGAGTTCGATCTAGATAAATTAGAAGAGTCTTTTCTGGAGCGATCGGAATTCATTTAAATCTAGGATCTATGATCATGTCCGATACTTACGATTTACAGCGGTTCGTGGAAGCGCAGGAGTTTATCTACGCGGAAGTTATACGAGAACTGAAACGGGGATATAAACAAAGTCATTGGATGTGGTATATCTTCCCGCAGATTAAGGGACTTGGGAGAAGTGAAACGGCGCGGAAGTTCGCGCTCGGATCTTTGGAGGAGGCGCGGGAATATTTAAAACATCCCGTTTTGGGCGAGAGGTTGAGAGAGTGTATCCGCTTGGTTCTCGCGGTCGAGGGGAGGACATCGGAACAGATTTTCGGTTCGATCGATACTCTGAAATTTCGCTCTTCTATGACGCTGTTCCTGTACGCTACCGAAGATAACCGAATTTTTCAAGAGGCTCTAGAAAAGTATTTCGATGGACAGAGCGATCGATTAACCGTTAATCTTTTAAAAAAGGATGAATTGTAGCTGTCGTGGATTGAAATACAGACCCCCCACGACTCTACAAGCGAAGAAAGTCTATATCCTTCGTTTTCAGAGCGTCAATATCAGGTTTTAGGAGATACATTAAAGTAATCTCTCAGTAAGGTTTGAGCTTCCCAGAAAGGAGATACTAACCCCTGCCCTCGTCCCAGGTCGCGACCCTGATTAATGCCGATTAATAATCCTTCCGCTGTCGCCGCCAGTCCTCCCGATTGACCGCGTTTAATAATTTTATCGGTCAGTAATACTAAATAGTTATTGGCATCCGTGTTATCCCGATCGTAGCGAATCCCGATGATTTTTTGAGGTTCGATCGATAGATTAATACTGTCGATCAATTGATCGAGATCTTTGGTTTCCGCGGGAGATGGTTTAGGAAATCCGTAAACTAGAATTTCGGTCTCGAATAAGATTTCTTGAAAGGAGGAGTTTAGATCGGGATCGATGGTATCTAACTCTCTCTCGCATTCAAAGCTCAAAAGTGCTATATCACTGGTTTTACTTTGAGCGACGATCGTGATCGGTAGGGTGACATTCAATTCTGGCAAATAAACCAAGGGGCTAGAAGAGCGCCGAAGTTCTTTTACTTGGTGATTAGTCGTCAGCAAGTAATGCCGTTTCTCGATCTTCTCGATCAGAACCGCCGAGCCTTTATGAGAATAATAAGTCCCCGCTGGCAACTCTCTCGGCAAAATCAGACTAACTAAATATTTTTCCATTTTCCCAAGGATAAATTTATACGGATCGGTGGCTATAAAGCTTTTTGGCGATCGATCGAGCGTGCCGAAACCCCTAAAACCCTTACCGAATCAGGGAACCATCAGCCTCGCTC
This sequence comes from Pannus brasiliensis CCIBt3594, assembly GCF_036688125.1. Classification (NCBI taxonomy): domain Bacteria; kingdom Bacillati; phylum Cyanobacteriota; class Cyanophyceae; order Chroococcales; family Microcystaceae; genus Pannus; species Pannus brasiliensis. The sequence continues at coordinate 36,622 of NZ_JBAFSM010000043.1, forward strand.
GTTTATCTCGTTAAAAACAGTATATTCGATCGATCGGCTCGACGTACAGGAGAGTTCTAGCGTGAAAGGAGAGAGATACTTGAAATAGAGTTCTTTTGTTCGGATCGGCGAACTATCGCGCCGGATGACGCGGGAGGGAGTCCCGATCGAGAATGTGAACCGGGTAGCGGGGGATAAGCGATCGCCAAAATTTATCTAGCGAGAGGCGCGGATTTTCAGGATGCCACGCCTCCCGAAATGGGACAAGGCGGGTGGAAGTTGTTTAGAAAAGTAGTTGACAACCGTAATTTAAGTATAGAGCGTTACCTTGAAAGGCTCACCACTCTCGATCGATCTCGCGGGGTAATTTTCCGAAAACGTCCTCTATTTTATCTAGCCTTGTCCAACTTTGTCCAAGTTTGCCCGAGAAAAATGTCTCGATATCTTTTTGGCAAAAGTTTATTAATTTGTTTATTTTAAAAATAAAAAATTTTGAAATTTCGGCAAAACCTTTATTTGGCAAGGATTGTAAAAATATTTTTTAAGAGAAAAAGCTTGCAATAATTCTTTATATTGCAAAATGATATTTTTTTAAGAAATCGTCCAATTTTGATGTGATCCAGATCACAGCCTGATTTTATTCAAAGTAAATACAATGAATTTGTCGAGCGATCTGGTTTTTGGATTCTGAAAATCGTATGTCTAAAAAAATGCTTTTCCTAGCACTCGGATTATTGAGTGTCACCGCTTTTACCACAGTGGGAATGAAAGAGGGGGCTTCTAAAAACGATCGATTGAGCGCGAACGATCTCTGTCAGTATTTCGGTTATCGTGACGCGTCCGAGATCCGTTCCGCGAATGAAACGAAATATTATACGTGTAACGAGACGAAAGACTTTCCCCGCACGTCACGACTGACGATCGCCTGCACGAGCGCCGGTTGCTTGATCGTGAATATTACTAAATCGTAGGATCGCGGAAAAAATCGACCGAGTTCACGCTTGTCCCTCGGCGATCGAGTCGGATAGTAATATTTCCAGCACGATCGCCGAGGGACAAGAATTTACATTTTCGACACGATTTCCCGTAACGCGGTTTCTAGATCCCGATAGCGATACTCGAAACCGATCGAACTTGTCGCCGTCGGGATCACTTTCTGTCCCTCTAGAACCACTTTCGCGCCCTCTCCGAGAAGGATTTCTAGGGCGAAATCGGGGACAGGTAGCCACGAGGGACGTTTCATCGCCTCGCCGAGTATATGACAGAATTCTTTCATACGGACGGGATTCGGTGCGGTCGCGTTGAAAGTTCCCTCGACTTCGGTACGATCCAGACAATAGAGGATTAATCCGACCATATCCTCCCGATGAATCCAGGAAAACCACTGCCGGCCGGTACCGATCGGCCCGCCCGCGAACAGTTTAAAAATCGGGATCATTTTCGCCAGCGCGCCACCCTTGCCCAAAACGATGCCGGTGCGAACGATCACCAGACGCGTGCCGTATTCTTTCACCTTCCGCGCCTCGGCTTCCCAGCGTTTACAAACTTCGGCGAGAAAATCCGTTCCCGCGGGGCTATTTTCGTCAAAAGTCTCGGTTTCACTGGTTCCGTAATAACCGAGCGCGGAGCCACTGATGAATACTTTCGGTTTTACTTCCGCGTCGGCGATCGCTTCCACCAGTTTCCGCGTACCGATCTCGCGACTTTCCAGGATCGCCCGTTTATTTTCCGCTGTCCAGCGCTCGGAAATCGGTTCCCCGGCGAGATTCACCACCGCGTCCGTCCCGTCGATCGCTCTCTGCCAGTCCCCCGATTCCGTGGCTTGATAGGGGACGATCTCGACGCGGGGGTAAACCGCGGGAGGGAACAGACGCTTGGCTTTCGTGGCATCGCGCGCGAGAACGACGATCGAATCGCCCCGATCGTGTAGTTTCATAACCAATCGACTGCCGATAAAACCCGTCGCCCCGGTAATCGCTATTTTCATAAATTACTTATCCTGATAGCCCATACCGTTCGCCTCGGCGTAACGGTCCATAAATCTCCTGAACCGATCCCAGTGGTCTTGTCGATCGAGTTCAAAGCCACATTCTACCCGTTGTAGCTCGTCCCCCTCATCACCCCCGAAGATAAATTTCATCGAGGAGGGTTGAACGCTGATGGTTCCTTCCTCGTCGATCAGTCGTAAATCGCCGTAGGTGCGGGTGGTGAAACTCTGGAAACGCTCGATCGCCTTCAACTGCTTAAAAACGAACAGAACATTACGAACCCCGGTATTCTTGTTCCTGCGTAGGCTAACTTGGAACAGTTCCTCGGAAAGTCCCACGAAAAACTCGATCGTCGGGGTAGTCATGAACGTAACCTCTACAAAAAAATAACGTTCATGGCTACGAGAACCATGAACGGGAGGAATTTACTCGGCTTCGCCACCTTGAATTTTGAGGAGGAGAAAGCCCCAAGCCAAACCGACGAGAATAAGAATACTCACGATGATCGGCGTGTTATACAACATACTTTCCGCGGTCATAAGCGATCGCTCCTTAACTTTCGAGAGGGAATTAGTGATTATCGGTATTTTATCCTATCGCGGTTAGCTATCAGCGGTCAGCTATCAGCTTTCAGCTATCCGGGTTTCGCGGGGGGGTATTGGAGGCTCGCGATCGGCTCGTCCCACGGGAACTCGGGCGGGAAGGTATAATGATAGATCCGCGAGTTTCGATAACTGATAGCCATGACGACCTTCTTCGAGTTCGAGTCCGATTTCGTGGATTCCCTGCGCTGTATCCCGATGGTAGTCCGGATGAAGCTGGATACCTGCGGGGTGAAGTTGAAGTTATCCCACTGGATGCAGTTAAGCCAAACAGAACGTCAGGTTTTAGTGTCGATGGCTTGCGAGACGGCAGAAGAGGCGAAAATCTACCGGGAATTCCTCCAGGATTTAATTACCGAGAAAACGGGAGCGCCCGCGGGAGAGTTGGCGATCGATCCGCGTCCCGCTTGGCTAGACGAAACGACGATCCCCGAAAGCGTCCGGGAAAAAGCCCGCGAGTTCGGAACCGAAATCACCCCGCAACAATGGCGAGAATTAACCCCCGCGCGACGTTTCGCCCTCATCAAACTCAGCCGACCCAGCCACGAAAATCTCAACTTCTATCCCGCGTTACAAGAATTTAATCTCTTGACAAAAGTTTAGTTATATGGTAAATGCGTAGGATGGGTTAGCGACCGCGTAACCCATCACCGAATTTTGAGTAAACTACACAAAAATCAGGATTTGTACGAGCGTGAAACCAGATTTCGCTAGTATGTCTAGTCTAGAACTGAGAGCTTATGTTCTCGCCCATCGGGATGACGAGATCGCCTTACAAACCTACCTTGATAAACGACATTCCGAAGCGCCGAGTTCACGGCGCTATAAACCGGAAGAGGATGTAACGGAAGCGATCGACGAATATTTAAAAAACCAGAAAGCGCGATAAACCGCGAACCTTCCTATTTCGGGGAACTCTGAATAAGTTGGGGTAGGTTTAGATCGCTCAGGGTAAATCCCGCCTTATTCGCTAAATCCGTAAAATTATTAACAAAATCGGTCGCTCCAGCAATATGTCCGGCTACAATACAGGCAGTTCCTCCTAAAGCCATTAGATTAGCCTTGATTTTGGAAGGTTTTCGTTTTTCGGGAGTGATGATTTCCTCCTGTAAATCTTCCAAGTGATCTAATGCCTCCTTACGCTGTTCCTCGTATTCTTCGGGGAAATTCATCGCTATATCCCGAAGAGAATCGATCAGTTTTGCTATCTCGTCAACAGTCTGATTGATATTTTGAGAGAAGTTAGAGGCGTTTTGTTGGGCATTGTCCCGTACTTGACCAGCAACATTACCACTAATATTCGTTCCACGTAAATCCGTATTAATATTATCGCCCATGATGTAATCTCCTGCAACAGCAATATTATAAAAATGTATAGCTTTATTCGAGAAATGTTTTGTGCTTCGATCTGGATATTTAATTGAAGCTTCTATCTCCTTGAACCCTTCATGAGTTATGGAAATTGCACCGAAGTACGCTGATTGAAGTAAACCTTCATTTATTAGGTGATTGATAGCCGATTCTGCTTCTTTGTCGGACATTTCTCTCTTTTCTACGAGATGGCCTACTATATCACTCTCGTTCAAGGTACTATTTGATCTTTCTCCAAGTGTATCGTAAAAAATCTTCAGAATCCGATAACGATTGCTCTCTTTCCTGACAAGATTCTCTCGATCGTTCATAAGTGTATCATCCTTCAATAATGAATCATTCCAATTTTTTGGATCGTTTTTTCTAGATAAGTCTACCTCTTCCCACTCCCCCTCGAACTCCCGCGATTGTAAATCGGCAACGATCGCACTTAAATCATAATTCAAAGATCGAGCGTATTCCTCTCGAATTCTATGGATCTCTTCGACTATTTCATCTTTATACATGGGTTACTCCGCTAATAATTCATAAGGCGTACAAATAATCGGTAACTCGTAGCCGAGATCGAGGCTAATCTGTCTTAACTTCCTCCCGATCGTGGCGTTGGCGATATGCTTACAGTTCCAAGTTAGCAAATAATTCATGCGATGAACGGTAGCCGTCGCGATATGTAGCGCGTCAATCTCCGCTTTCGGGGGTAGATTAGTTTCGAGGAGAAATCGCGCCGCTAGTTCTTCCACGGATCGATCGATCCCCAATAAGCGAAACCCACGAATGAAGTCTAGACGAAGTGCGGCCATTTCCGCATCGCCCCGACTCACCTCATTTAAAACCGCGCGCGACACGTAGATCTCGAAAGCACTTCGGCGCGATCGCCACCATTCTTTGGTAACTTCTATATTTGCCGTCACGATCGGATTCGGGGTAGAGCGAGCGGTCAGATAGCCTAAAATGCTGGTTTCGAGATAAAGGGTTTCCACGCGTACAAGAGCTTGCCGATCTTTTCCTATCATAAGCGATCGAGTAAGGGAAAAGATCGATCGCTCCCGAACTCTTCTCGCTCTATCTCGCGGAGGTCTACGGGAGTCGTGCCATAATGAGGAAGTCCCTTCAAAATCTGCTGTTATGGCTACCAGAACGGCGCGAGAACCGATAATCACGCTAAAAAACGTCGGGAAATCCTATCAGCAACCCAATCGCCAGCAGATAAGTATTCTAGATAACATTACCCTCGAATTAAAACGCGGGGAGATCGTCGCCTTACTCGGCCCCTCCGGTTCGGGAAAATCTACCCTAATGCGGATGATCGCCGGATTGATCGCGCCGACTAGCGGGGAAGTCCTCTACCACGGACGACCTTTGACCGGACTGAACCCAGGCGTGGCGATCGTCTTCCAGAGTTTCGCGCTGTATCCGTGGCTGACGGTGTTGGAAAACGTCGAACTCGGCCTGAAGGCGAAGGGAGTCCCCACCGAATTACGGCAACCGAAAGCGCTGGAGATGATCGACGTGATCGGCTTGGATGGCTTCGAGAACGCCTATCCGAAAGAGCTATCGGGAGGAATGCGGCAGAGAGTCGGATTCGCTCGCGCTTTAGCGGTAGAACCCGAATTATTGTGCATGGATGAACCGTTTTCGGCTCTGGACGTGTTGACCGCGGAAAACCTACGGATCGAACTGCTGGATCTCTGGCTAGAAAAACGCATTCCCACCCGATCGATTTTAATCGTCACCCACGGCATCGAGGAAGCCGTCATTCTCGCCGATCGGGTTATCGTCCTCGGCCGCAACCCCGGACGGATTCGCGCCGATTTTCCCGTCACCCTCAAACACTACCGCGACCGCAAAAGTCCCCATTTTCAGGCGATCGTGGACCGAGTTTACACCATTCTCACCAATCCCGACCTCGACACGATCGAACCCCAAACCACCCTCAACGCGCCCAAACCCGCGGACGGACAGAAATATCAGGCTTTACCCTCGGTACGGATCGGCTCGATCGCCGGTTTCCTGGAACTATTGGAAGATCGATCGGATAAAGACCTCTACCGTCTCGGACAGGAATTACAGTTAGAGGTCGATGATATTCTCCCGATCGTCGAGGCCGCCAAATTCATGGATTTTATCGAACTCCGCGAGGGCGATATTTTCCTCAAACCCCGCGCCTATCGCTTCATTCAAGGCGATATCGACGAGCGGAAACAGATCGTCCGCGAGTCTTTACTGACTCACATCCGACTCGTACAACAAATTTACAACCTCTGCCGCTCTAAAAATAATTACCGCATCCCCGAAGAATTAATCCTCGACATCCTCGCCAACCATTTCAGTCCCAACGAGGCGGAAAGACAGCTAAAAACGGCGATCGATTGGGGACGTTACGCCGAACTCTACAGCTACGACGAACCCGCCGGCGAGATCTTTCTCGAAGAAAGCCAATTCGGGGAATAGTCTATTCCGAACAGAACAACAAAAAAGCACCCCCTTTCGAGGATGCCTTTTTGTTCGTTAATTCGGAATTAAC
>NZ_JBAFSM010000044.1:0-40549 GCF_036688125.1 Pannus brasiliensis CCIBt3594
GAGGCAGGAGGCAGGAGGCAGGAGGCAGGAGGCAGGAGGCAGGAGGCAGGAGGGAAGGGTAAAGGGTAAAGGTGAAGGGCTTAAAAGTAGTCTTTTCCATTTTCCCCTTCCCCTTTTCCCCCCATCTCCCCCATCTCCCCCACCTCCCTCATCTCCCCCACCTCCCCCACCTCCCTCACCTCCTAACTTATTCAACCGTTTCCAGTCGATCGATCTTTAATTCCCGGCCCGATCGAATATCGTCCATCGGCGCGCCGCAAACGGGACAGGCGTACCGAAGACCGATCTCGGGACGGTACTCGCGCTGACACGGGTGACAGAAGGCGATTAACGGGGTTTCGCGGATGGCTAATTCCACCCCGTCGAGAAAGGTGTCGCGGGTTTGTGCCTCGAAAGCGAACGCTAGGCTGGCGGGTTCGACACAGGTGAACTGTCCGATCGCTAGATGAATTCTGACGATTTTCGGCTTTTCTTCCTGCGATTCCCACCAATCTTTCACCGTGATAATTAACGCCCGCGTCATGTCTACCTCGTGCATCTTCCTACGTCCACTCGACGAGTTCCGGCTGACTCTCCGGGTGGATATAGTACGGTTTCTCCTTACGGGGTAACTGTCCCGATAGAACGAGATGCGCTAACGTATCGCAAATCACCCGCGTGGCCATGAGCGAGGTAATATCGCTGATATCGTAAGGGGGCGATACTTCCACCACTTCCAAGCCGCAAACCGGCGCTCTTTGCACGATTTTTCCCAATAAATACAGGGCTTCGCGGGGGAGGAGTCCGCCGGGTTCCGGCCAGCCGGTTCCGGGGACGAATCCCGCGTCGATACAGTCGATGTCGAAACTGATGTAAACACAATCGGTTCCGTCGAGGGCGCGTTCGAGGGCGAACTCTACCGCCGCGTCGAGTCCCATCTCGGTAATATCGGTGACGGTGAGGATATTCGTCGCCCGTTCGCGACAGACTTTCACCCCCTGCCGCGGCACTTGCCAACCGCCGATCCCTAGCTGGACGAGGTTTTTCGCCGGCGCGTTCTTCATGTTGGTGGCGTGGAACCAGGGGCAGGTGTGCATCCGCTCGTCGAGGTCGGTTTCCTGGGTGTCCACATGGCGATCGAAATGGATAATCCCGACTTTTTTATCGCCGAGATGCCGACAGATGCCGCGAACGGTGGGGAAGCCGATCGAGTGATCGCCGCCGAGAATAATCGGGAACGCGCCGGAATGGAAAATATGGGCGATTCCTTTGGAAATTTGGTCGAAAGATTTCTCGTTATTGGCGGGAATGGTGAAAATGTCGCCCACGTCGCACAGGGTAATCTGTTCGCGCAGATCGATCCCCAACTCGAAGTTATAGGGGGTGTAGAGGGCGGAAATCCGGCGGATACCCTGCGGGCCGAAACGGGTTCCGGGGCGGTAGGTGGTTCCGGAATCGTGCGGTACCCCGACGATCGCCACGTCGTACTCTCCCACTTTCCGCACGTCCTCTAGATAGGGGGCTTTGAGAAAGGTGTTAATCCCGGCGTAGTGGGGCAATTCGCCGCGGGAAAAGGTGGGAATCGATCGATCGCGGATACTTTCGGCGGCTTCTAACCCGTAGGTTAGTCCCTGTTCGACTTCTCTCTGCCAACCCGTCAGGGGGAGACGGGCTTCTTTTTCGAGCGCCCGGCCCGCTTCGGTGGGGGGATTCCCGCTCGCGTCGGGCTGTTGGAATAAAGGATTTTCGGTCATAATTCTTTTTCCTAATTCAAAAAGAAAAGCGGCGGGAAATCGATCTCGGTGCTTTACACCGTATCTTCTCCCGGGCTTTTCTCCCGCCGTGTGACTAGAATTTCTAGCTCGCCTCTCTCGGACCAGCATCGCGAGGGGGGCGATCGGAACCCTAGAGGCTAATCAATTTTTCCGCGCGCTTACCGGACTGGAAGCGATAATCTTTGGTAACGCTCGCCTACCTTCAAAAGTAGCATTAATCTTTCTGAAATTCTGTATTCTCGGCTACAGAATGCGAGATCGATTCTACTTTATCGGTCATAATCCCTTAATTTCAAAGGTATAAAAAGAAAATTCCGATTATATCTTATTTATAGTTCACCGGATTGATTTTTACTCATGATAAATCGTGAAAGCTTGCCGATCGCCTAGAAAATCCTGAGTTCGGATTCGGTTCCTCCCCGCTACAGCCCGTTACCGTCGGCGATCGAATCGCGAGATTCCCGGCGCGGTCGCGAGCGTCCCCCTTTGACGATAAGCTGGAAAAAATAAGGTTCGAGAGAACAGCGATCGGAAACCGACGGGTTACAAGCCGGACGTTAGGGAAAAAGCGGTCAGCTAGATCTCTTGACTAAATAGTGGCTAAGGCTGAAAAACTCGCCCTCTGAAGGCTAAAGGCCGATAGCTAAAAGCCTCCTGCCTCCTGCCTCCTGCCTCCTGCCTTCTCTGACGAGCGAGTGAAATTACAAAACTATGGCAAAAAACGAGACGATAGAACGGAAAATTTTTTTACTGGAATTTGAAAAACCGTTGTACGAACTGGAACAGCGGATCGAGCAGATCAAAGAGTTAGCCGAGGAAAACGGGGTCGATGTCTCGGAACAGATCGCCCAGTTGGAAGAGCGCGCCGAGCATTTACGTTTGGAAATTTTCAGCAATCTCACCCCCTCCCAGCGCTTGCAGTTGGCGCGCCATCCCCGTCGCCCTAGCACTCTCGACTATATACAGGCGATCACCGATGAATGGTTCGAGTTACACGGCGATCGGGGGGGATACGACGATCCGGCCCTCGTCGGGGGTGTGGCGCGTCTAGAAGGTCGGCCGGTGGTGATTTTGGGGCATCAGAAAGGACGCGACACGAAGGATAATGTCGCCCGGAATTTCGGGATGGCCGCGCCCGGTGGTTATCGGAAAGCGATGCGCCTGATGGAACACGCCCATCAATTTAATCAGCCGATTCTAACTTTTATCGATACTCCCGGCGCGTGGGCGGGCGTGGAAGCGGAAAAGCTCGGTCAGGGAGAGGCGATCGCCTACAATCTCCGGGAAATGTTCGGTCTGGACGTGCCGATTATCTGTACGGTGATCGGGGAAGGGGGATCGGGTGGCGCGCTGGGGATCGGTGTCGGCGATCGACTGTTGATGCTGGAACATTCGGTGTACACCGTGGCTACCCCGGAAGCCTGCGCCGCGATTCTCTGGAAAGACGCGAAAAAATCCGAGAAAGCGGCGGTAGCCCTGAAAATTACCTCGAAAGATCTCAAGGAGTTGGGAATTATCGATGAAATCGTCCCGGAACCCTCTAGAGGCGCGCACGCCGATCCGATCAAGGCGGCCTCCGCTCTGAAGGCGGCGATCGTCGAGAATCTAGACCGGTTATCCCTGTTAACTCCGGCCCAACGTCGGGAACTCCGTTACCAGAAATTCCGAAATATGGGCGTTTTCCTGGAAGGAGCGACGGTATAGGGGAAAAGTTCTTACTCGATTAACCCCTTTAACAAACTCCACGCTTTGACGAGATTTCCGCCCATCAATGCCGCCACCCCGCGTAAGGCGTTCAATTCCTCGATATCGGGGTTTAATTGTATTCCTTTGTCTAACACTCGACTCGCGGGGCCGGGGTTCCAATCGTAGAGATAGACGAAGCCTTGATAGGCGTAATGATAGGGATTTTTCGGATCGAGTTCGATCATTTTTTCGGTCGCCTCGATCGCTCCCGGCGCGTCCTGTTGCAGTACCTTGGCAATGGCTAACCCGTAGACGAGAGGGAGTTTGTCCGCGTCGGTATCGTGTTGTAAACGGTAGGAAAAGGCTCGATCCGCTTGTCGGACATAATCCTGCGTGGCATCGTATTGATTGATCCGGTTGGTTAACGCGAAAATCGGCTCGATTCCCTTGATTCCCTTGCCGATATCCGCGGATTTTAACCGGAGTTGGGTGACGAGATCGAGTTGGGGCGCGGGAAGTTCCGGCGCGGTAGGATCGATCGAGATTTCCGCGTTCGTGGCGATCGGGTAACTTTCCCCCGTTTCCCGATTCAAATACCTCGCCGATAATCGATAGATCCCCGGCGTTGAAATCGGTTGCATGGCGGTTCTCTCGATGACTTGAAATCCCTCTTTCCCCGATGGTTTTTCCCCCGAAAGTAACGCGCCCATCGCGATGCCGTGATCGTGGAACCAGCGCTCTTTGCCGTCCACTTTCTGCCACGTTAATAATACGAGTCCCGATCGCAGTTGTTCCCACGGCCCCACCCACGTATAGGTAACGGGAATCGGTCGATCAGGAAGGGCTTTCGTCGGTACGGTAATGGCTTTTAATTCTACTCGATCGGGAGATCCGGGGAACGGTTTTACCTCGATCGAGGGTTCGATCCGATGATAGAGGGAGAGGGTACTTTTATCGGGAAGATCCCACGCTTTGACGGCTTGAAAATCGCCCCCTCTCTCCACTCGATCGACCATTTTTTTCTGTACATCGGGAACCGATCCCTGATCGCCCGTTTTGGTGACGAACCAATCGAGAGAACCCGCGTCCTGTTCGATGTCTTTTTCCCGGACTCCTACCTGTCTCCCCTCTACTCGCGAGTTTTCTTTTCCCCCGTAAAAGTCTAAGTTTCGTTGATTGATCTCCGGGGTGGAAGGTAATACCCCGAGGGTCGATCGCAGGTAGGGAGAGGTTTTAAGAATCTCGCCAATCACCTTCTCGTGCGGCCAACCTTGCTGAAAATTCGGATAGTGTTGTAATTGCGGGCTAAGAATTCCCGTTACCCATCCTCCCCCGAGGGGAAAAAGATTAAATAGCATTAAAATCACGGAGAGGATCGCCGTTCCCAAGCGAACCGACTTTCCGTATCGCCCTCGCCAGGAGAGTAACCCGACCGCTAAAATAATCGATAACGTGGGAACGAGCGGCAAAATATAGCGCGCGTCTTTATTAATATTTAAGGACGAGAGGAAATATCCCCCGAAGAGGAAAACGCTCAACCAGATCCATTTTTTTCTCGGATCGATCGAGTTGCCCGGATTTTTTTCCCGTCGTCGCCAATAAAACCGCGATAGCAGTAATCCCACCGCGGGAACTAATAACAATACCCAAGAAAGATAATAGGGGAGAACCTGAAAATAATACGTCCACGCGCCGATCGAGTTCAACCCCGGATCGCCCTCGATTAACGCGGAATCCACCGTCGCGCGTTTCCCGGAAGTGATCGCTAACAGCCAATTGGTTCGATAGTAGGGAAAGAATACGAGAACCGTGATGGATAAAGCCGTGATAATCTGCGCCAATCTCTGCCAACGACGGTGATAGAGATTTTCGCCGATTACCCAGACAACCGGCCAGAAAAGGAAAAATAACGTCGGTTGTTTGATTAAAAACGCGCAACCGAACGCCACCCCGAAGGCGATCGCTATCCCCCACGCCATTCTTCCTTCTGCGTAAAATCGCCACCACGTCAATAAAAAGAAACAAAAGGTAACGATAGCGGCGAGGGGGAAATCGAGAAGAAATTCCAGACGGTAGTAATACAGTCCCGGCAGGAGAGCGCACAGGAAAGCGGCCCAAAGCCCGACGGGAACGCTGAAGAGGATAACCCCCAACCCGTACACCGAAAACAACAACAGAGCGCTAAAAGGCAATAAGACCAGTGTGGCGGAGTTATCGCTAATTCCGAAGAGGCTGAAAAAGGGGGCGGTGAGGATATAGATTAACGGGGGAACTTTCGGCGACAGGAGCCAGAATTCTCGCCACCATCCTCCATCGAACGGGCGCGGGGATTGTAATGCGCGCCAGTAGTCTAGTGTGCTGTTGAGGTGTTCCGACTGATCCCACGCGGGCATCGTATGATCGAGGCTAAACCACAGTCGATCGATCAGCGCGCCGATTACCCAGATCAGTCCGACGATCGCCAATCCCCGAACCCGTTCCCGTGATAGTTTTCCGTCCATCCTCTCTCCCTGTCGCGTTATCCCCATCTTGCCATATTCGGGAATCCGTTCCCGTCAGTAGACGCGCGAACCGGTCGGAAGTGGCGAAAATCCGGCGATTTTTTTTAGTCGAAAGGAATGTGGCCGCGGGTAGAGTTTTTAAAGATCGGGCTATCGGGGAATTCTTGGTCGCAGTAACGGACGACCGAGCTAACAAACTGCATTCCCGATCGATCGTCGTTTTGAAAGAGGGTAAAATTAAGCGAGAGCCAATCATCTCGATCGACCCCTTCCACCACCGTCGCCAACAATTGACCGAAATCACGCGAGCGAACGGCGGCTAAAAGAATAGCGATCTTATCGATATTACCTATCATGAAGCGCTGTCTCCTGAAATCGATTCTCGATCGTTCTCTCGAACGACAGATGACATTTACTATCTTTGCAGTATAGTCTTCCCTTGACCGATTGACAAATCTTTTTTCGATCTTTTTTATCGGTAGCGTTTGCCTTTTGGCGACCGAAAGCATTAGTAACCTCTTCAAAAATATCGAACTTCACACCTTCAATATCTCTCGATTTCTCTCGCTAGAAACTGTTTTCGTCCGCTAGAAATTGAAAATTTCGCTTCAGTTCGCCCTCGGATTTTTCTTCGGGAAAGAAAAAAAATCGCCCCCGCGGGAAATTTTGGTTTCCTCACGGGGACAATCTTCCGAAATCTTGAAAATCTACAGATTTACCAACACTTCCGACTCGGCCGGCGCGGGGACAACTTTCCCGTCGGAACCGCGTAAACAAGCCTCGATAAACCCTCGGAAAAGCGGGTGCGCGTGATTGGGACGGGAGCGGAATTCCGGGTGGAATTGGGTGGCGATAAAGAATGGATGTCCAGGAAGCTCGATAATCTCCACTAAACGACCGTCCGGAGAAGTCCCCGCGATCACGTAACCCGTTTCCAGGAATAGACTCCGATAGGCGTTATTAAACTCGTAGCGATGGCGATGGCGCTCGTACACCACTTCTTGACCGTAGAGCGAGAGAGTGAGCGTATCCGGCGTTAAACGGCAGGGATACAAGCCCAGACGCATCGTTCCGCCCAGATCCACCACGTCCTCCTGCTCGGGAAGTAAGTTAATGACCGGATGGGGGGTATCTTCCTCGAATTCGGCGCTGTTCGCCCCTTGTAGACCGGCGACATCCCGCGCCCACTCGATAATCGAACACTGCATCCCCAGACATAAGCCCAGGAAAGGAATCTTGTTCTGACGCGCGTACTCGATCGCCTTCACTTTCCCGTCTACCCCGCGGATACCGAAACCGCCGGGGACGACGATCCCGCTGACACCGCCGAGATGTTTTTCCGCGCCCTCCGTTTCCACGTCCTCCGCGCTCACCCAGCGTAACTCGATATCGCTATCGAGGGCGATCGAGGCGTGTTTGAGCGCTTCCACCACCGAGAGATACGCGTCTCCCAACTGGACGTATTTACCGACAATCGCGATCTCTAGCTGGCGACTCGGCGATCTCATCTGCCGGACGAGATTTTCCCAATTTTCCAGATTCGGCGTTCTTTTATCCAGCTTCAACAAATCTAGGGTCTGTTGCGCTAACCCCTCTTTTTCCAGCATCAACGGGACCTCATAAATACTGCCCGCGTCCTGGGAGACGATCACCGATTCCACCTGCACATCGCAGAAAGCCGAGAGTTTGTCCTTGAGACCGGGTTGAAGCGGTCGATCGCACCTACACACCAGTACGTCCGGCTGAATCCCGATCGAGCGTAATTCCTTGACCGAGTGTTGGGTCGGTTTCGTTTTCATCTCCTTCGCGGCGGGAATCCACGGAATCAGGGTAACGTGCATATAAACCACGTTATTCCGCCCCACATCCTTCCGAAATTGCCGGATCGCCTCCAAAAACGGCAGGGATTCGATATCCCCCACCGTCCCGCCGATTTCCACGATCACGATGTCCGGGTTGGTATCCTTGGCGACCCGCAGGATACGTTCTTTAATCTCGTTAGTAATATGGGGGATAACCTGCACCGTTCCGCCCATATACGCGCCGCGACGCTCTTTATTCAAGACCGCCTGATAGATCGAACCCGTGGTCACGCTATTGAGACGGGACATCGATGTATCGGTGAAGCGCTCGTAATGTCCGAGGTCGAGGTCGGTTTCCGCCCCGTCGTCGGTGACGAAAACCTCGCCGTGTTGAAAGGGACTCATCGTACCGGGGTCAACGTTAATGTAGGGATCTAACTTCAAAATCGACACCGAATAATCGCGGGATTTCAATAACCGTCCCAGACTGGCCGCCACGATTCCCTTCCCGATACTAGAGACGACTCCGCCCGTCACGAAAACAAACTTACTCATAAACTCCGATCCTGAACCGATTACAGCTTACTCGTTCCACGCTACCCGTCGCGCGATCGTTTCCCCGGTCTATCAAAAGGGAGAGTCGCGGCCGCGAGGCTGTATAAATTATAGCGGGAGGCCGGAGATGGGGAGATTAGGGAGATGGGGGAGGTGAGGGAGATGGGGAGATTAGGGAGATGGGGGAGGTGAGGGAGATGGGGAGATGGGGAGATGGGGAGATAGGGAGATAGGGAGATAGGGAGATAGGGAGATAGGGAGATAGGGAGATTAGGGAGATAGGGAGATAGGGAGATAGGGAGATAGGGAGATAGGGAGATAGGGAGATAGGGAGTGGCAGATAAATATAGTTCACGGATGGAAAAAAATCGGTATTTTTTATAAAATTTCCGCGATCTCTCTTTTCTCGTTCGGCGCGATCCCTTACCGAAAGAATACGATTCTCCTAAAAAAGAGGTAGAATTTGAATAGAAATCGAATCTTCATAACTCACCTTTATATCCGCCTAAATTTATCAATTTCCCCTATGGATTACCGAAATTACATCACGATCGAACCGAATAAACGCGGTGGTAAACCCTGCGTGCGTGGCTTGCGGATCACGGTTTACGAAGTGCTCGAGTACCTAGCTTCGGAAATGACAGAAGCGGAGATCTTAGAAGATTTTCCCGATCTAACGCGGGAAGATTTAAAAGCCTGTATCGCTTACGCGGCCGACCGCGAGCGTCGATTGATGACCGCGCCGATATCTGTATGAAATTACTGTTCGATGAGAATCTATCTCCTAAGTTGCCGAGCCGTTTGAATGACCTATTTCCCGATTCACTTCATGTTCGAGATGTTGGCATGAAATCGACGATAGATCCGATCGTTTGGGATTATGCGAAATCTAATGATTTGATGATTGTCTCGAAAGACTCGGATATGCACGATCTCAGCTTAGTATTCGGGAATCCACCCAAAGTGATTTGGATTCGGCTCGGTAACTGTTCGACCTTACAAGTTGAAAGTTTACTACGGAAAGAGTTCGACACGATCGAAGTATTTTACCGAGACCCATCTTTATCCATGCTCGCCTTACCATGATTCGGGGTTCCCCTTCACTGGAGAGAAACCCCGAGCAATTTCCTGGTTATACGGGCATTACTATCCCCGACCGATTCGATCGACCCTAGATTCAAAAGGGTGAGCCGTAGCCCACCCTTATACTTTATACCGACGCGACTTCCGCGGCGGGTTTTTCGTTTTCCTGTAGCGCGACGTAGAGACGGTTGAGCGCGCTGGTGTAGGCGCGGGCCGAGGCGACGATAATATCGGTGTCGGCCGCGCGCGCGGAGTAGGTGCGTCCCTCGTGCCGGAGACGGATGGTGACTTCCCCGAGCGCGTCGATCCCCTCGGTGACTTCGCGTACCGAGAAGGAAATTAACTCGTTCGGAATCTGTACTACTCGATCGATCGCCTTACAGAGCGCGTCTACCGGGCCGGTTCCGATCGCCGCGTCCGATCGTTCCTGTCCGTCGGGGGTGCGGATGGTGACGGTCGCGGTCGGGCGCGCTTTATCGCCGCAGGAGACCTGTACTAATTCGAGGCGGAAATGGTCGGGAACCGTATCGATCTCGTCGTTGACGATCGCTTCGAGATCTCGATCGGTGATCTCTTTCTTGCGATCGGCCATCTCTTTAAACTGGATAAACGCGTTATTCAGTTCCGTTTCCGAGAGTTCGTAACCCAACTCTTTCAAGCGGGAGCGGAAAGCGTTGCGGCCGGAGAGTTTACCGAGAACGATCTGATTATTGGTCAACCCGATCGATTCCGCGTCCATGATCTCGTAGGTGAGTTTATGTTTCAACACCCCGTCTTGATGGATACCGGACTCGTGCGCGAACGCGTTGGCCCCGACGATCGCCTTATTCGGTTGCACGATCATCCCCGTGAGGTTAGAAACTAAACGGGACGTGCGATAGATCTCTTTCGTGTTGATATTGGTGAGCGGTTCGGTAGAATCCGCCGGCCGTCCGAGGAAAGGATTGAAGTAGGAACGACGGACGTGAAGCGCCATCACCAACTCTTCTAGAGAAGCGTTCCCGGCCCGTTCCCCGATGCCGTTAATCGTGCATTCCAACTGACGAGCGCCGTTTTTCACCGCTTCGAGGAAATTCGCCACCGCGAGGCCGAGATCGTCGTGACCGTGGACGGAAATGATCGCTCGATCGATATTGGGGACGTTTTCCTTAATCCCCCGGATCAAAGCACCGAACTCGGCGGGAGTGGTATACCCGACGGTATCGGGAATATTTACCGTCGTCGCTCCCGCTTCGATCGCCCGTTCTAATACCTGGTAGAGAAATTCCGGATCGCTCCGGCCCGCGTCTTCCGGGGAGAATTCCACGTCATCGACGAAGGATTTCGCGTAAGCGACCATCTCCGGCACGATGTCGAGAACTTCCTGACGGGTCTTCTTAAGCTTGTATTGGAGGTGAATATCGGATGTTGCGAGAAAGGTGTGAATTCGGGGCTTGGCGGCGGGTTTGAGCGCTTCCGCGGCTGATTTAATGTCTTTTTGGGTCGCGCGCGCTAGACCGCAAATACTGGGGCCTCCCTCGGCTCCCACGGTAGCGGCGATTTTCTGGACCGCCTCGAAATCTCCGGGACTCGCGTGGGGAAAGCCGGCCTCGATAACATCAACTCCCAGTCGTGCCAGAGCGCGGGCGATGGTTAGCTTCTCATCCACGTTAAGCGCGGCCCCCGGGGACTGTTCCCCGTCTCGGAGGGTGGTATCGAAGATAATCACACGGTCTGGACTGGTACTCATAGATTTTCGCTAAAACAACGAACTGGGAAGTTATCTTTCCCATTATAGGGGAAGGTGAGGGAGGTGGGAGAGATGGGGGGATGGGGAGGTGGGGAGGGTGAGGGAGATGAGGGAGGTGAGGGAGAAGATAGCTATTGTTGTTTTCTCCTAACTCCTAACTCCTGACTCCTGACTCCTGACTCCTGCCTTACATTCCGAACCAAGTGGCTACGGCGCCGGGTAGGGGTAACAAGATCAACAACAACAGCGCGAGGGATACTAGCCCCAGGGCATCCCGTTTATTATCCAGTTCGGTGACATCATCAAGGGCGGGCTGATCGGCGGCGGGCATGAGTAGTAGAATGATCGCCCAGAGGAGGAAATCCGGCTGGACGAACGCCAGAATGAACATTAATAGTCGCGTTAGCTGACCGACGACGATCGCCGTTTTCGTGCCGTAGATGGCGTGGACGATATGCCCCCCGTCCAACTGTCCCACCGGCATTAAATTCAGGGCCGTGACGATGATTCCCACGTATCCGGCGACGGCTAAGGGGTGTAGATCGATCGCCTGTCCGACCACTAACCGGCTTCCGAGGGCGATTTTCGCGAGGATCGAGAGCAGGAAGGAGAATCGGGGATTTAAGGTCTCGAAATCGAGTAAACCGCTCTGAGCGTCGATCGGGACGACTTCGGAGAGGGATAAACCCCACAGCAGTAGGGGGACGGCGATAAGAAAGCCCCCTAACGGCCCGGCGACGGCGACATCGAACAGGGCTTTCCGGTGGGGGGTGGGCGATCGCATCTGGATGAACGCGCCGAAAGTGCCTAAAAAGAAGGGAACGGGGATGAAATAGGGGAGGGTCGCCCGAATTTTATACTGGAGCGCCGCGAGATAGTGGCTCATCTCGTGTACGCCTAAAATGACGAGCAATGCCAGGCTGTAAGGTAATCCGCGGGCGATTAACGCGAGATTGGCATCTAGCGCGGGGAGGGTAAAACCGTCCCCGAATAATTCTAAAGTCGTCTCGACCTGTTCGGTGGTGACACCGCTGAACTCCATGCCGACGATCGTGGTGGTGAATAGCGTTAGCAGGAGTAAGATTACGGAAATGCCGGGACGGGAGAGCTTTTCTTCTACGGGAGATTCGGCATTTTTCGCCCAGGGATTGGCGATCAGGGCGAAAAAGGGTTGTCCCTGAAAACTTTCTTGGAAGAGGACGAGGAATCGATCGCTGAAAACCCTCTCCACGTTCCCCTTGACGATTTTATAAGCTTCATCGGGAACCGATCGCAGTTTGCCCCGACAGAGGATCGCCTGGGGACGGTAATCGATATTCTGTAGGTAGTAAACCCCCCAGGGGAAACAATCGCGGAGGGATTTTTCCTCTTCCGGGGTGATCGGTCGCGTGATGGGGTTTTTCGCGGCGGTATCGAGGGCTTCTAGGGCTAGATCCGGGGTATTCGGTACTTTTTCAACCGCGTTCACTTCTTTTTCCGTCGGGGGAACGCGCCCGAGCCGCACTATCCACCAGTACAGCATCAGGGAGAGAACGCACAGGCCGATGAATACCGGGAGGGGCATCGGCACTTTTCCCTCGTGGATGATGATCCATCCCGTGACGATTAACGGGGGGGACATCAGTACCAGCCAGAGCAACCAAATGGGGGTTTTCGTGATCTTGGAGACGCTATTCTTAACGATCACGTAGGTGAACGCGCCGAGAATTCCGATCCCTATCAACCAAATTTCCATATCAACCCGTTTTATACTTTCACGCTTGAGAAGGGAACCGCCACGGTCATCGATCGTGCTACAGTGTAAACCGCGTCTGTCACGAGATCGAACTTTGAACACCCCGCGCTCGGATCGAAATCCTATCGATGGAGCGGGAGCGAGAACCCCGAAACCCCCTCGATCGATTGTAGAAGGTTTATACGCTTTCCCGCCTAATCGCGAAACCCTGGGGGGAACCTCTTATCTTATTGTAGAAAATTCAGGGAATATCCTTGTCGATTGTCCCCCCCTGGAGGACACTTATCTCGCCTTCCTGATGGATAGGGGCGTTCGTTGGTGGGTTTTCACCCATCGGGGAGGACACGGCAAATCGATCGAGCGTCTACGGAAACGTCTCGATTGCGAGATCCTCATCCAAGAACAAGAAGCCTATTTACTTCCCGATACCGAGTTAACCGCTTTCGGGCGAGAATTCAGTCTTTCGGAGAACTGTCAGGCTTTTTGGACTCCGGGCCATTCTCCCGGTTCCGCCTGTCTGTACTGGAACCGTCACGGGGGCGTTTTATTGACCGGGAGACATCTCCTTCCGGATACCGACGGGAACCCCGTCCCCCTGCGAACCGCGAAAACTTTTCACTGGCCCCGACAATTACGCTCGATCGAGACTATCCTGAATCGTTACACCCCGGAAACCTTACACTATCTCTGCCCCGGCGCGAATACCGGCTTTTTACGGGGTCGCGGCTGGATCGATAACGCTCACGCCCGACTGCGATCGCTCGATCTCGGATCCCTGAAAAACGCCCGATCGGGGATGTAAATATCATGTTTTGCGGACATTTATCCTTCTCCGTTACGAATCTTGATATGATTTAACGATTAGCAATAAATTTCCTCATAATTTGTTTCAGGAGAACGAGACGATGGCTGGACTCTTTGGCCTGTTTGGCGGTAAAACCAAGTACGTCGATGAACCGACGGAGATCGTGCAACCGCAAAAGAAAGACGCGTTTTACCTCGAACCCGATGATGCCAAGACTCTCGGCAATATCGAGTTCATGCGGACACCGAACGTTATCCGGCGGACTTTCCCGAAAACCGCCTCGAATCAGAAAGGGGGCGAGTCTATCCGTCAGATTTCCTCGATGGAAGTGGCGAAAGTAGAGGAGAGCGGAATTACCGCCAAATCCGTCAACGGCAACGGTTCCGCTCCGAACAATGACAACAGCCGTCGTAACAACGATGAAAATCTGGATATGTTCCTGAAAATGGCGCGCGAGATCAAGAAATAAATGATAGGGTGGGCAATACCCACTTCTTCGGTAAGGTGTCGGTGGGGTTTGCCCGCCGCATTTTTTTATGGTCGCGATTAACGGAAAAACGAAGCTACTCGGCGTGATCGGTAGTCCGATCGAGCATTCCCGTTCCCCGGCGATGCACAACGCCGCTATCGCCGAACTCGGCGAGAATTACGTCTATCTTCCCTTTCCGATCGCTCCCGAATCCCTGCAAACGGCGATCGAGGGATTCGCGGCGATCGATGTTCGGGGCTTTAGCGTCACCATTCCCCATAAATTAGCGATTATTCCCTTTTTAGAGGCGATTACCGAGAAAGCGCGCTTGGTAGGCGCGGTAAATACCGTCTGGCGTACCGAAACGGGATGGCAGGGAACGAATACCGACGTGGACGGTTTCCTCGCACCCCTACAATCCCTCTCGCGGGACTGGAGCGGGGTTAATCCGGTGATCCTCGGCAACGGGGGCGCGGCGCGGGCGGTCGTGGTCGCTCTAGCAAGTCTCGGTTGTCGCGAAATTCACGTCGTGGGGCGCAATCAGCGGAAATTAGATCCTTTTAAAGAAAGTTGGGCGGATACCGACCTCTATGGCTCCGTGGAGGTGCATGGATGGGACGAATTAGAGGGGCTGGTATCGGATACGGGCTTACTGGTGAATAGTACCCCGATCGGGATGTCCCCGCACGTCGGTGAATCTCCCGTGGAAGGCGAGTTACTAGATCTGTTACCGTCGGGAGCGCTCGTTTACGATCTGATCTATAATCCCCGGCCGACGCGGTTGTTACAATTGGCGGAAGAGAGGGGGGTAACGGCGATCGACGGGTTGGAAATGCTGGTGAATCAGGGGGCGATCGCTTTAGAGATCTGGCTGGGTCGATCGGTTCCCGTCGGGGTGATGCGGGAGGCATTATTAAAGGGATAAAAGTGGAAAAATGACCCTTATTTTCAATCGCGATCGATACGGGGAATTGTTAGCCCGCTATCAACCGAAGCCGATTAAAACCGAGGCGGAGAATGAAGAAGCGCTCGCTCTCGTAGAAGAATTGATGCACCGGGAAGCGCAAACCCCGGAAGAAGACGCGTTGTACGAGTTGCTAATCGTGTTAACGGAAAAGTTCGAGCGAGAATATTATTTTCCCGGACAATTCTCGACTCCCGATTCTCTATTGCGATTTTTAATGGAACAACGCGGGATCGCGAGGGCCGATCTCGTCGGGATTTTCGGTTCGGAAGAGGTGGTGTCCGAGATCGTCAACGGGAAACGGGCGATCGAACCAAAACGGGCTAAAATTTTAGGAGAATTTTTTCATGTCGATCCGAGTTTATTTCTGTAAATATAGCGCTCGGTTATTAATTATTGAGTATCCACGAATACGAGGGCTTTAGCGTTGCCGTTTTTCATGGGAAACTCGATCGACGGGAAATTTCTGTCTATATTGTAGGCGAATAAGCGAGAACCGGATGGAAAACCCACCCGGAACCTGTAGAGATTATATTGAATTCGATCGCTATCCGTGCCAACTGATCCAACGGTGGGAGATCTCGATCTCGATCGGTTCTTCTTCCAAAATTTCGATCGTTTCGATCTCGATATCGCGGGTACACGCGACACTGAGATCCACCCCCGCGAGACGCGCGCCACTTAAATTCACCTCGCTTAAATCCGTACCGTTGAGATCCGCTCCGATTAAATTCGCGCCGATTAAATTCGCGCCGCTTAAATTCGCGCACCGGAGATCCGCGCCGCGTAAATCCGCGCCGGCGAGATCCGCGCCCATTAAATCCGCCCCGATCAGATTGGTTTCTATCAAATTCGCCCCGACTAAATTCGCGCCGCTTAAATCCGCGTTCGTCAGATTCGATCGCTCCAAACAGGCCCCACTTAAATCCGCCCCCCTGAAATCCGTAGCGCTTAAATCCGCTTCCCGAAAATTCACCCGATGGAGATTCGCCCCGGTTAGTGTCGATTCGTGGAGACGGATGCCCGCGAAATCGATCTCGTTGGTGGCGTAGCGTTGTAGAAGTTCCCGAGCGTCCATAACCTTTCCCTCTCGTCGCCGGCCCTTTATTCCCATGATATCGCGGGATTCTGAAGAAAATATTAATAGTTGTAAAACGTACTTGACAAATCATTAGGCGTGTGATTTTCGCGTCAAAAAGTGTCCCGATGACATCTTCCCTAGAGGAGAGTTCCCATTCTGTCGATCGACGGAAATTCGTTCGCCCCGATCGATAATTTCCGTCGGGAGAAGTAACCCGGAGAGAGACAATAGAGATCGCGGGGACGGGGAAACCCCGAATCGCGTTTCCCCGCTCCCTCCCTTTTCCATCTCACCATTTTTCTATGACCACACACACGGAACAGGGCAAAAGTTATCCCGTGGGGGCGACGGTATACCCCGACGGCGTGAATTTCTGCCTTTTTTCCAAACACGCGACCAAAATCGAACTGTTACTTTTCGACGAACCGAACGCGCCGAAACCGTCCCGAATTCTGACGCTAGATCCGAAATATAATCGAACTTTCTTTTATTGGCACATTTTCGTACCCTGGATCGGCGAGGGGCAGGTATACGCCTACAGGGTTCACGGGCCGAACGCTCCCGAACGGGGACACCGCTTCAACCCCGAGAAAGTCGTTCTCGACCCCTACGCGAAAGCGATCGTCGGTCACGAGATCTACGATCGAACCGCGGCGATCGAACCGGGCGATAATGTCGATCGCTGTCTGCGCGGCGTGGTGGTCGATACGGGAACCTACGACTGGGAGGACGACACCCCCCCGAAAACGCCCTACTCTTCCAGCATCATCTACGAGATGCACGTCGGCGGCTTTACCCGCAACCGGAATTCGGAACTTCCCACCGAAAAACGGGGAACTTTCGCGGGATTGATCGAGAAAATCCCCTATCTACAGGAATTGGGCGTTACCGCGGTCGAACTATTGCCGGTTCACTACTTCGATCCCGCGGATGCCATGCCGGGGCTAACCAATTACTGGGGCTACAGCACGATCGGCTTTTTCGCGCCCTATTACGAGTACAGTAGCGATCGATCGCCCGCCGGCCCCCTCAACGAATTCCGCGACATGGTGAAAGCCCTACACAAAGCGGGGATCGAGGTCATTCTCGACGTGGTATTCAACCATACCGCCGAGGGCGACGAACGCGGGCCGACCCTCTCCTTCCGCGGCATCGATAACAAGACCTATTACATCTTGGATGCCGATAAAGAGAACTACATCAACTATAGCGGCTGTGGCAATACCTTAAAGGGAAATCATCCCATTGTCGGTAAATTAATCCTCGATTGTCTGCATTATTGGGTGTCGGAAATGCACGTCGATGGCTTCCGGTTCGACCTCGCGGCCGCGTTGTGGCGCAGTCCCAACGGCGAACCGATCCGAACGGAGGGTTATAACGTGATCTGGGCGATCGAATCCGATCCGGTACTCGCGGGGACGAAACTGATCGCCGAAGCGTGGGACGCGGCCGGACTGTATAGCGTCGGGCAGTTTATCGAGTACGCCGATTGGTTCTCGGAATGGAACGGCCCCTTCCGCGACGATGTGCGGGCTTTCGTCCGCGGCGATACGGGGATGGTTGCCAAGATCGCCGCCCGGATCTTGGGCAGTCCCGACATCTACAAGCGCCCGGATACGGACGTGAATCGGAGTATCAATTTCGTCACCTGCCACGACGGTTTCACCCTGAACGATCTCGTTTCCTATAACCGGAAACATAACGAGGCTAACGGCGAGGCCAATCGGGACGGAACCAACGATAATTTCAGTTGGAATTGCGGGTTCGAGGGGGAAACGCGGAACCCGGCGATCGAACTCCTCCGACAGCAACAGATAAAAAATCTATTAACGATTCTCTTTCTGTCCCAGGGAACGCCTATGCTACTGATGGGGGACGAGGTTCGCCGCACGCAAAAGGGCAACAACAACGCCTACTGCCAAAATAACGAACTCAGTTGGTTTGATTGGAGCGCGGTGGATAAACAAGCCGATCTCTGGTGCTTCGTCCGGAGACTGATCGACTTTAATAAGCGATTAGAACTCTTCCGGCAGGAAAAACTTCTAGAGGTCGCCTATACCAGTCTCGAACCCCATCTGAGTTGGCACGGTACGCGTTTGAGCAAACCCGATTGGTCGGAGGATTCGCGCAGTCTGGCGTTTTCCGTCCGCAACCCGAAGAACAACGAGTACCTACACGTCCTACTCAACGCGTATTGGGAACCGTTACTTTTCGAGTTGCCCCCGTTGGGGAAGGGGGAACGCTGGCACCGGGCGATCGATACCGCCCTACCGTTATCGGAGGCGGTTTGCCCGCTCGACGGAACGGTGCCGATCGAGGGATATACCTATCTGGCGCGGGCGCGTTCCTCGGTGGTTTTAATCGTCAAATCGATCGAGCGAGTCGATGAACAATGAGAGAAACGATCCCGTCACGTCTCTACAGTTGATCCGATTGAGGAGTAATAAATTAATGACGATACGGCTTTTTCCCGCCAGACGGGTAGCGATTCTCTCCCTGTGCGCCCTCGGTCTCCCGGTTTCCCTCGGTTTCCCGACGATCGCCCCGGTGAAGGCCCACAACCATTTCCCGCTTCACGCCCAGGCGAACCCGGCGAGTCTGGAAGCGCGGGCGAAAGAAATTGTCGGCTGGTTGGGCGCGAAAGACTTCGCCAAGGCTCGATCGGCCCTCGCCCCCCAGTTACAACCCCTCTGGAGCGCCGAAAAAATCCAACAGAACTGGGAAAGCCAGGTGATCGACTATACCGGCCCGGTCAAGAAAATCGGCAAGGCTAAGACGATCGACGCGGTTAACGCCAAATTGGTCATCGTTACGGTCGAATTCGAGAAATATACTGGGGACGTGATCCTGACGTTTAACAACTCCGATCAGGTGATCGCCGCCGATTTTCCCGAATTTCGCGATATCGATCGGCTCGGCCGCGATTTCATCGAGAGTATGGCGAAAAAAGACTACGCCACCGCCCGCGGCCTGCTCAGTCCCCTTTTGAAAACGGAGGTTTTTCCCACACGGGTACAAACCGGTTGGGAAAGTTTGCTCAAAAAAACCGGGCCTTTCGAGCGGATCGTCGGAACGCAGGTCAGAAAAGGTTCGGATACGGACGGGGTGGATCTGGTGCTGGTGACGATTCAATTTGAAAACCGTACCGATACCGCGATCCTCGTGTTCGACGATCGCAAAGGGATCGTGAACGTGGATTTCCCCCTAAATGATTAAAGTACGGTTACAAACTATCCCGCGCGTTATGTTTGGAGACGACAAGTTATGTTAGATAAACCCCAAGCCCTCATCGAAGCGATCGCCGCCCGGGAGATCCTGGACTCCCGCGGCCGTCCCACCGTCGAGGCGGAAGTTCTCTTAGAATCCGGCGCGCTGGGAGTCGCTCAGGTTCCGAGCGGGGCCTCGACCGGAACTTTCGAGGCCCACGAGTTACGGGACGACGATCCCCGTCGCTACGGCGGTAAGGGCGTTCTCAAAGCGGTTCGCAACGTCGAGGAAAAAATCGCCCCCGAATTACTCGATCGCGACGCGTTCGATCAGGAGGGGATCGATCTCGCGATGATCGATCGCGACGGGACTTCCAATAAACGGGAATTGGGCGCGAACGCGATTCTGGCGGTTTCTCTAGCCACGGCGAAAGCGGCCGCCGCCGATCTGGGTCTACCTCTCTACCGCTATCTCGGCGGGCCCCTGGCCAATGTTCTCCCCGTCCCGATGATGAACGTGATCAACGGGGGCGCGCACGCCGATAATAACGTGGATTTCCAGGAGTTCATGATCGTCCCCATCGGCGCGGAATCTTTTAAAGAGGGTTTACGCTGGGGCGCGGAAGTGTTCGCCTCGCTCGGGAAAGCGCTTCACGAACGCAAGTTACTGACCGGCGTGGGCGACGAGGGCGGTTACGCGCCGAACCTCGGCTCGAATAAGGAGGCGCTGGATCTGTTGATCGAGTCGATCGAGCGCGCGGGCTACAAACCCGGGGAACAGGTGGCCCTGGCGATGGACGTGGCGGCCAGCGAGTTCTATAAGAACGGTCAATACGTGTACGATGGTTCTCCGCACTCCCCCGCGGAAATGGTGGATTTTCTGGCCGGTTTGGTGGATGCCTACCCGATCGTGTCGATCGAGGACGGTTTACACGAGGAGGATTGGGATACCTGGAAACTGCTTACCGATAAACTGGGTTCGAGAATTCAACTGGTGGGCGACGATCTGATGGTGACGAATCCCGTCCGCTTGCAGAAGTCGATCGATCTGGGGATCGGTAACGCCATCCTCATCAAACTCAACCAGATCGGCACGCTGACGGAAACCCTACAAACGATCTCCCTCGCCACCCGTAACGGCTATCGTTCCGTGATCAGCCACCGCTCCGGGGAAACGGAAGACACGACGATCGCCGATCTCGCGGTCGCCACCAACGCGGGCCAGATCAAGACCGGTTCCCTCAGCCGGAGCGAGCGGGTCGCGAAATACAATCGTCTCCTCCGCATCGAGGACGAACTGGGCGATCGGGCCGTCTACGCCGCGAAAGTCGGTCTCGGTCCCAAGGTTCGTTAAGTTATAGCCATATCTCACCGAAAAACCCTTCTTCTAGTTAGGAGAGGGGCTTTTTTATGTTGGCGATCGAGCGAATTTAATGGGAACGATCGAGGGTTACAGTAGAAAGATGGGCGGGCGATCGATCAACACAACCGCCAGAAAGGGAAAATGATGAGAGATGAACTGATATTGAGTTTATATCTGGATTTTTTAATGGAACAGGCTTTCTTAAACCCCGAGGAAGAACTAGAAGCCTATACGGAAGAGATGGCGGCTGAAGATGAAGAATTAATGGCGGGTGTGGAATTGGATGATTAGCGATCGGCTTCGGTCAAGAGGATTCAGTGAACGGAGCGTTTTCGCGAAAAACCCCTCTCCTAGAAAGAAGAGGGGTTGGGGAATTTTTGTTCGATCGAGATCGATCCTAACCTTTTAACTCCGGATTGCGGGTTCCGGTTATCGCCGGGGATTCGGTGGGGTATTTCTCCGCGAAATACTTGTTGAGGAAGGTGTTAACGAGGGACAGGACGACCGGCGCGCCGAGGAACGCGATCAACCCTTTCACCACGAAACCGGGAACGAGGATAGAAGCCAACCAGAAGCAGAAGCCATTGATCACGAGGAGGAATCCCCCCAGCGTCAAGAACGTGATCGGCAGGGAGAGCAGGGAAAGAACCGGTTTCACGGCCCCGTTAATCGCCCCGATGACCACCCCCGCGATAATCGCCGCCAAGAAGCTATCGATACGGACTCCGGGGAAAATAATATCCACCACCAATAAACTCAGGGCCGTGGCTAAAATACTTAAAGCGACACCGATCATAAATTTCTCCTTAATTTTTTTTAACCCACTTTTATTTTATGGTAAATTTTTTAGAAAAGACTTAATATAGAATTAAGATTACAAAAAAATGGGGGATAAACAATGTTACTCCGATTAATTCTCGCCGTAATTTTGCCGCCCGCGGGCGTGTTTCTCACGACGGGGATCAGTTCCGCGTTCATTATTAATATTCTCCTAACTCTGCTCGGCTACGTTCCCGGCATCATTCACGCCGTTTGGATCGTGACCAAACAAGGGGAGAACGCGAACGCGTAAAATCCTCCGGGGAGAAAGAGAATTATCGATCGCTTTTTCCCCGATCGAATAACGCCTCGATCGAGTTCAGTAGCTCCCGTAACTGTTGTTTGATTTTCCGTTCCTCGCGAGCGATCGAGGTTCCCGCGTTCGCCATTTTCTCTTCAAATTCCCGATGTTTTTGTTGGATCGGTTCGGTGAGAATTTCCGGATGCTCTCTCGCTCTCTCGTACCACCGTTTCGCCTCGTCGAGATGTTTTTTCACCTCCTCGCTTCCCGCTCCGTAGCGTTGGGCCAGATTCGCCCGCACGATCTCCAACCGCGATTGTAAACGCGCGTACTGTTGTTGTAATAACGCCACTTCCTCGCGATCTTTCAGGTCGCGAATAATCGAATCGATCGCCGATTTTCCGTTCGGGGAATCGGTCGCGGTCTTTTGTAAGTCGTCGAGAACGGTATCGATCTCCCGGTGGATCGCGCTCTCCTCGCGGTCGAGTTGTTCCTGCAATCGTCCGATCTCGTCGCGGGTGCCGGCGATCTGCCCGCGTTTTCGCTCGCGGATGCCCCGAATAATTCCCTCGATCGAGGCGCGGATCTCCTCTTGAACTTCCGTTCCCCGTTCCTGGAAAACCTCGGTAACGGTGGTGAGGGCGGTACGGGCGATCGATGTTATCTCGTCCGATCCCTCCTTCACTTCCCCGGCCGCCCGCGAGACCGCGGAGCTAACGATTTCCCGCAGGTTATCGGTGTGTAGTTTTCCCGAGTCCCGAGCTTGTTGTAACGAGTCCGCTAGGTCATTTTTGAGATCGGTCATGGCGCGTTCCTAACCTTATGATGAGTCCCTAATTCTGATGATAACGAAGGGAACGGGGCGATCGGGGCGGCGAGCGCTCGATTTCCCCCTCCGGGTAGAGCGAGACGGGCGGAAAATCCTCGGTCTCTCTATCCGAACGGGGCGATCGATCGGGGGATTGAAAGGGGAAATATTCGCTGTTATCACCGATAGCGAGGGGTATAAACGGGCGTTTCAGAGCGATCGTTCTGACCGTGAATCTCGTCGCCCGGAGAAAGGCGAACGATACTCCGCCGATGGAACGGATCGACGGAAAACAGACTTATTAAAAGGGAGAAGCCCATAATAACAATACGAATTCGATACATCGCCGAATTTTAATATTTTCTTAAAAATCCTTAAGATGGCTTAAGAAGTTTTGCCAACTATTGAATTATATGAAATACTTTATAGGTATAAAACCTTGATAAGGATACATCGATGAATAACCTTCGGAACCTGTGCGTGTCGCTCGGGACGATCGGTTCGATCGCTCTCGGTTCATTACCGGCCCACGCCGCGCGATTCGCTTTTTCCTATACCGGGCCGGGTATCAATGTCAGTGGAATTCTCACGACCGATCCGTTAGGAACCAATCCCGATTTTAACGGCACTCCGACTCCGAATACCTATCTGATCACGGGGATCACGGGAACTAGGAACGGGGTTCCGATCGACGGGATCGTGCCGGTAATTTCCGCGGATGGCGATCGTTGGCGCGCGGCGGGAGGCTCTTTCGATAATCTCATTTATCCGAACTTTCCTTTCGTGAATTTAGGAGGGTTCGCGTACAGTATCGGGCAGGAAGTTTACAATCTTTTCTATATCAGCGAGGAAACCGGTCAGGCTTTAGGTTCTAGTCTTCCTTTACCCTCCTATTCCTCGTTCACGCTACGGGCGGATAACACCTTCAGTCCGAACTTCAGCCTTCCGAATGAACTCGGTACTTTTGTTAATTTCTCTCTAACTCAGGTTCCCGAACCGGCTACAGTGCTGGGTATTCTAGCCGTCGGCGCGTTAGGTGGGGTCTCGTTACGGAAACGTCGATAAACGCTCGCTCGATCGCCCCGATACTTTCTTTTTCTCGCCCGAGAAATTCGCGAAGAATAACGAGCGTTTTAAAAAAAAAGTGGTTAGTGATTCTCTCGGATTTCTGGAATAACTAGCCACTTTTTCGATAAACTTTCTCCCGTTCGCGTCTACTCGAATTCATCGATCGTCGTTCGTTCTAGTTTTCGATTCCGTTGACCGATATGGCGCTCGTACCAGGTCATTAACGGGGTGGAACTTATCCCGTGAACGATCACGGAAACGACAATGGTAGTGTAAACGATCCAGGCGATCTTTTCCCCCGCCTTATCTTTTAAACCGTGGCCGAAAGCGTAGGCGAGATAGTATAGAGAACCGAGTCCGCGAATCCCGAACCAACCGAATAGTAAACGGGTGACGGGATGGAGACGATGAAGGTTCGGGGGGGAAGAAATACGACCGAAGGTGCTAATCCAAGTTCCCACCGGACGGATGATGAAAAATAATAGTAAGATAACCAATAGAGATTGACTCGCGTAGGCGAGCATGGGTTTCAGGAGTAAGATCGAACCCAAGAACAAGATCGTGGCGATTTCTAGTAATTTTTCGAGGCGTTCGATGAATTTTAACTGCGCGAGGGGACGCTCGATCGAGTGATAACTTCGTTGCACCACCAATCCCGCCACGAACACCGCGAGAAAGCCGTAACCGTTCACGATTTCCGTGGTCGTGTAGGTGATAAAAATGATGCTTAGAGCGATAAAATCCTCCATCAATTCATCGGCGCGACGGCGTTTCTGAACGTGTCGATCGAGCCAAACTAAACCTTTCGGAACGACAATCCCCATAACGATCCCCATCGCGATCGCCCAGAAGACATCGACGAATAACCAGGAACGTAACCAATGGTTCCAGTTATCATCTTTAATCGCGTACAATCCGAAGTAAACGAACGGAAACGCGAGCGCGTCGTTTAATCCCCCCTCGGAAGTTAACCCGAAACGCAATTCATCGCGATCTTCGAGATCGGTAATCTGCACTTCCGAAGCGAGAACCGGATCGGTCGGCGCTAGAATCGCGCCCAATAAAATCGCCTCTCCCCAGTTCATATTTAAAAAGAGTTTTCCCACCAAGGCCAGCCCGAAGATCGAGATCGGCATTAAAAAAACGAGTAACCGACCGGTGATCGTCCAGATCCGCAATCGCAGGGGATGAACGATCCGCAAACCACAACTAAAAACGGAGATAATCACCACTAATTCCGTCCATCTCTCCAACACTTCCGCGTTAAAAATACCCGCGTCACGCGGTCGGATCAATCCGAGGTTAGAGGGGCCGAGAAGAATTCCCACCACTAGATAGATGATCGCGAAAGACAGGGGTAAGCGGACGATCCAGCCCGAACCGAGCGTGACGGCAAATAGTAAGAATCCGATAACGAATAGATCGAGAATATAAATATCGGGCATGGCGATCGGGAGCGTGAGTGGGGAATCGATCGATCTCGCGACACGAATATCCGTCATCCCTCGGGAGACGGCGCGAGATCGATCGCTTCGATTTTTCCTATCCTTTATAGAGAATTCCCAAGAAAAAAACGACTATCTAGGGTTAGAAGCGAAAACCTTACCGCGTTTCTCGATCGTTCGCGGTAGACGAACTTTTTAAGCTTACCGTACTTTTCGTTGTTAACGGACTGAATAATTCGATCGGGCCGATGTATCGATTTCTTTCGCGAACGGTTCCGGGGTGGCGCGGGCAATCCCTGACGTGGTATTGGTAATCTATAACGGTACGGCGATCGCGGCGGGGGTAAATCGCTCGCGTCCCCCCGTCCGGTATTAATTAGAACGGAAAAACGGCCGTCTATGGGAAAACAAAAAAAATTAGCCAAGAAAATCGCCAAAAAAGTCACGAAAAAAGTTACGAAAAAATTGAGTCGAAAGTTATCGAAAGCTTTCTTCGAGCGATTGGATCTTGAAAAACTGATGTCTTCCCGCTCCTTTTCGATAGAAACGCGCGATCGCCCTCGCGATTCCCCGTGACCGGTTCGATCGAGTAGAATGAGATAGTACGATCGTCTTACGGGAAAGAAAAATCACCGAAAGACTATACACTCTCTAGTGAATCATGCAGTTAAAAGAACATACTTTACCCATTCAAAATAAAACATTAAGTAATCTGCTCTCGGAATTTTCGGAAGAATGTAGTAATGTTAATATTTTTATCAATCAACTCCAATTGCCCGA
This sequence comes from Pannus brasiliensis CCIBt3594, assembly GCF_036688125.1. Classification (NCBI taxonomy): domain Bacteria; kingdom Bacillati; phylum Cyanobacteriota; class Cyanophyceae; order Chroococcales; family Microcystaceae; genus Pannus; species Pannus brasiliensis. Next base: position 25,895 of record NZ_JBAFSM010000044.1, read on the forward strand.
TATTACTTCCCGACAAAAAGCACGAATTCTCGCCGAACTTTTAACCTCGGCGATTCACTTACAGGTTCATCGCGGAGAAGATTTTCAGGAGTTAATTGCTGAGGAAATGGAAAGTTTACCGGATAATGATGAATAGGCTGGATCTCTTGGATTTCGATCGACGGTTCCCGGAGAGCGTCAGGATTCATCGCCGTATTGTCGGTAATCGTTCAGCTCCCAGATTAACGACGCGATCGCGGGAACCCGTTTGGCGAAAGGTTTTAACGTGGTGATAATCTCTGGAATCCGTTCTTCCGTCCAACGCGTTTCGCGTTCGGGATCGATCGCTTCGGGTAAACGGATTCCCTGAACTCGCGCGATCGATTTCAGTCGTTCTTCGGTACTTCGGGGGAGAATTCTACGCGAACGATTCATGGGACATCTATCTAAAGTAAGGTTTAAGGCGCAATTAAGGTACGGTAAAACACCCCGATCGAACGGACTAGACAACGAACAAACCATACAATTATAAGAAAACCGATCCGACCCGACAAGCCGTTCGCGGTGCCGGGAAGCTATCGATCGATCTCCCGCCTGTGGAAAACAATTGCCGATCGATTTCCCGATTCTTTTCTAACGGTCGATCGGGCCGATCGAACCTGTTGAAAACCCCGATCGATCCGGGGAAAACTTCCGGGGGATCGATTTTTTCCCGTCGCTCGATCTCCCCGCCCCGCCCTGTCCGCCCCGGCCATTCCGACGATTTACCGTTTATAGTAATCAATACAAGGATTCTCGAATAGCATAAGGGAGGCACGGGATGCGAGAGCGCGCGATCGCTTGGTTACGGGAAAACGTCAACGAGCATCGTTTGCAACATATTCTCGGGGTCGAGAGTACGAGCGTGGAACTGGCGCGCCATCACGATCTCGATCCCGTCAAAGCCGGACAGGCGGGACTTTTACACGATCTCGCCAAATTTTTCAAACCGAAAAAATTACTGGCGATGGCGGAATCGGCCGGCATCGAGATCGACGAGATCTGCGCGGAACATCCCCATCTCCTCCACGCTGATGTGAGCGCTGTCGTCGCCCGCGAGGAATTCGGCATCACCGACGAAGAAATCCTCGACGCGATCCGGAATCATACCCTCGGTCGGCCGGGAATGAGCGCGCTCAGTTGTGTCGTTTTCGTGGCCGACGCGCTCGAACCCGGCCGTGGCGACACTCCCGAATTAAACGCCCTGCGTCAGTTAGGTTTTCAGGATCTGTATAAATGCGTCCAACAAACTTCCGACCATTCTTTAAAATATTTACTCAACAGCGCTTGCCCGATCCATCCCCGTACCGTTCTCACCCGCAACTGGGCGTTACAAATTGTTAAAGGCAAACCGGCCGAGACCCGATCGATTGATTAGCATGAAGCCATCGCCCGATCGACTATCCTTTACCCATCACTAGAGAAATTTGCATGATCGAAACTACCGAAACCCCGACCCGAACCACCCCCGACCCGAACCTCGATAAATTGGTACAGACGATCGCGAACGCCGCCGACGATCGCAAAGCCGGAGATATCACCATTTTGAAAGTAGCCGATATTTCCTACCTGGCCGATTATTTTATTATCGTCACCGGCTATTCCACGACCCAGGTACGGGCGATCGCCGATTCGATCGAGGCCGCCGTCGAGCTAGAGTGTGACCGGGTGCCGCGCCGGGTGGAGGGCAAGGCCGAGGGAAGCTGGATACTGCAAGACTTCGGCGACGCGATCGTGCATATCTTCCTACCGAAAGAACGCGAGTTTTATAATCTGGAAGCCTTCTGGGGACACGCGGAACGTCTCCCCTCGCCCACCGATCGCCGTGGAGAGTAACGCTTTATGAAATCCTCCGTCGAGTTCTGCCCCGTTCCCGAAGAACAACAACCGGTCAACGAGTACGAAGAGTTAAAAGAATCGTGGTTTTTTCGCTGGGCGACCCTCGATCGAACCGCGTACCTGAAAAAACTCGCCTGGTTGTGGCTGTGGTCGTGGGCGCTCGTCGGGCCGATCGCGGCCGCCAGTTTCCCGCTCCGGAAAGCGTTTTGGCCCTTTCTTTTTTCGGGCGTTTTCGGGGTAACGCTGGCGGTCGGTCTGGTTTTACTGCGGCTGTATCTCGGCTGGATCTACATTCACGATCGCCTGCGATCGGAGAAGATTTTTTACGAAGAATCCGGATGGTATGATGGTCAAATTTGGACGAAAACGCCGGCGGTCCTGACGCGCGATCGCCTGATCGTTTCCTACCAGATCGAGCCGATCCTGACTCGCCTGAAGAAAACGGCTCTGGTTTTAGGGCTGATCGTCTTCACTAGCGGCATTTTATGGCTACTTTTCACCCGTTAATCTCGATCGAATCTCAATGACTAGGGTAAAACGCACACCAACCCATCGCCTAGAAATCCATCTCCTCCGCGAAGGTCTCACCGAATCCGTTCACCACGTTGAAGCGACTATCTCCGACGATCGGGGACGGATTCTCTCGACCGCCGGAAGCGCCGAAACGACCGCCTTTATCCGTTCCGCGCTCAAACCCTTTCAAGCGATCGCCGTCACCAGTACCGGAACCCTGGAACGCTACGACCTCACCGATAAAGACCTCGCCATCATCTGTAGTTCCCACCGCGGAACCGTCGAACACGCCCGTCAGGTTTTCAATATTCTCTGGCGCGCCGATATCGATCCGGGGGCCCTACAATGTCCCCTTCCCGAAGATAAGGGCAGTCGTCTCCAGTACAACTGTTCGGGAAAACACGCGGGAATGTTGGCGGTCTGTCAACAGCGCGGCTGGCCGCTCAATACTTACCTACGACGCTCTAGCCCGATCCAGCAATTAATTTTAAGCCAGATATCCGAATTATTGGGTTTACCCGGCGATGAATTAATTAGCGCTCACGATGACTGCGGCGCGCCCACCTACTCGATGGAGTTGGGACAGATGGCGCGGCTGTACGCGCGGTTAGCCTCCGGGAATAGCCTCGATCTCGAACGCATCGTCCGCGCGATGACCTATCATCCCCGGATGGTCGCGGGAGAGGGCGAGTTCGACACCGAACTGATGCAGGTGAGCGAGGGCGAGATCGTCAGCAAGGGCGGCGCGGAAGGGATTCAATGTATCGGTCGCGTCGGTCAGGGGCTAGGATTGGCGATTAAAGCCCTCGACGGCTCCAAGAGAGCGAAACACGCCGCCGCCCTCCAGATTCTCAAACAGTTGGGCTGGATCTCTCCCAGTGTCGCCGAATCTCTTTCGGATAAGTTCCTGAAACTCGGCAGTTACAGCCGTCTGGAAGTGGTCGGGGAAATGGCGTTACTGTGAGACGATGGCGATCGTTCCCATCATGCCTAAATCCTCGTGATCGGCAATATGGCAGTGATAGACCGTTTTCCCGACGAAATCGCGGAAGGGAATCCGGATTCGTACCGTTTCGCCCGATCGCACCAAAACCGTATCCTTCCACGCGCGATAGGGTTCCGGATTCCCGTCGCGCGAGATTACCTGAAACCGGTTAACGTGCAGGTGGAAGGGGTGATCCATGCGGTGAGCGTCCGTATTGACGAGTTCCCAATCCTCGACGGTATTCAATTTCACCCGCGTATCGATCCGATCTTCCCCGTACACTTCCCCGTTAAACGCGAAGATCATTCCCATTCCCATCCCCATTCCCATACCGCTTGAAAATTCGATCTGTCGAGAAGCGTTCGGTTCGCCTAATATTTCCACGGGAATCAATTGTTTCGGCAGGGGAATCGGGGAGACGGAACCTTGATAGGTCAGGGTCGCTAATACTCGCGTTCCCTCGTCCCGACCCCGCATCATTCCGCCTCCCATCATTCCGCCTCCCATCATTCCACCTCCCATCATCCCCATCCCTTCCCGGTTATAGGGTAAAGCCAGCAGACGATAATTCGCGGGTTCTCGGTCGCCCCGGATTAATACCTCGGCTCGTTCTCCGGGGGTGAGTAGAATTTCGTCGAGTTCGATCGGGTGATCGATCGATCCGCCATCGGTCGCGATCAGATAGAAAGGGTGATCTTCGAGCGCGAGACGGTAGAAACGGGACGCGGAAGCGTTGAGGAGTCGTAAACGTAGTAATCCCCCTTTAGCAACGCGAAAAACCGGGTTAATCTCCCCGTTCACGGTGAGAATATCGCCCTCCCGTCCCGTCATGAAATCGGGAGGATAGGGCGATCGGATCTGTCCGTTATTATCGAACCCGAAATCTTTCAAGACCGCGAATTGTTCGGTCGCGTGTTTAATTTCCGCGATCTCATCCAATTCCCCGCGAATAACGAATAATCCCGCCAATCCTCCGAAAATCTGTTCCGCGACATGGTGATGGTGGTGCGGGTGATACCAAAAAGTACCCGAGGGATGATTTTTCGGGATGGTGAATTGATAGGTAAACGTCTCGCGGGGGGGAACGTGGAGGAAAGGATTATCGCCATTTCCGGACGGGGGAATATGGAGTCCGTGATAGTGGAGATTGGTGGGAGTGTCGAGACGATTGGTAAAGTGAATTCTGACCGTATCCCCGGCTTTCGCTTCTAAACGCGGGCCGGGAATCTGTCCGTTATAGGTTAAGGGATAAACGGTTTGATTTCCCCATTGAATCGGCTTGGATTCCGCGGTTAAATTGATTTCTAATAAGCCATCCCGACTTTTGTAGATCGCGTTGGGTTCGCGTACCGGACGGGAAGAGATCGATCGGCTTCCCGCGAAAGCCCCGATCGCTCCCATCGCGCTGAAGAGTAAAAAATCACGGCGTTTCATTGCAAGAACAGAAAGAATATTTCGCTATACTTTAAATATATCTCGCTGTCAAGTATTTTGAAAAAAGGGAGAAATGGCGGAAAAATTAGTTTCCGTTCCCTTTACGCGACGGTGGAAGAGATCGCGAGCGCTTTGAATTTACCCGTGGACAAGGTGCGGGGAGTGGAGATCGGTCCGTAAATTACGATTCGCCAATTCAAATCTGAATTGGCGAAGCACGATGTTATTCGATCGAGTGTAGGCTTCATAGTATTTTCCACGAACTCCGCCTGAAAAATCATATTCAGGTCTCATTTCGTCGTCATTGACGGTCGCTTCAGGTTCCTGACTCATAGTTTCCCTAATTCTGTCGAGTGGCTAAACAGGCACTAATTAAAGGTTCCACTGAAACGTTATAACGATATTCTATCCCTAGACAGCAAAATAGGCGGGCGATTTGCCCACTCTACCGCTAAAACTCTACAACTACCCCGATCGAGTCGAGGCGATCGAAGACCGGCTTCAAGAGCTTTTCCCCGATTCGTGACCCTCGGGGATATGAAATCGATACCCGAGCGAAGGATCGGGAGGTCAACGCGACCTACCAGATCGGCGCTCAAACTATCCTTATAACGGTTTGGGTCAGCGGTTGCCGATACCTTGGCATTCCACCTGAGCGGCTTCAGTCAATCCGCCGCACTCGAATTCTTAGCTATCAATAACTTCCACATTTACGGCACAAATGCCTTTTTGATTGGTACCAAGCGTGTAACGAACTCTATCACCAACCTTTAAATCATTGAAATCTGCATTTACAACATCTCCATAATAAAAGAATAAATTTTGGTTTCCTGACGAAGGTTTAATGAAACCGAATCCTGCTCGAATATCTTTGATAGTCCCTTCAAGCACTTGTTCAGATGTTATTTTGGTCTTCGATGAACCTAAAGCGGCAAAATTTGTGACCTCTCTAAATTCTTTGTACGACACAAACAAATTATTGACGAGAGAGTCATTACGGCGTGATCGATCATCGATCACTTGATGCATCATGACTGGGTAAGTTACTTCATCAAGTAACACTTGAGCGGTTCTTGTTTCACGTTCTTGATTGTTAGAATCGGTATACTTAAAGTCCCAACCAATTAGCATGACTCGCGTACCTATAGTATTTAATTTACGAACAAGGGGAAGGAAATCTCCATCACACGCGATTAATACACTGACATCAAACCGTTTATAAATTGCTAGTTCATAGGCTTCAAGTGCCAACCACACATCTATCCCTTTCTCACCCTCTGGTCCAAGTGGAAGGTAATGGGTTACTACTCCTTCCCTAACCAAAACATCATCAAAAAGTCGTTCTTTGAGGAGTAAGCCTCGTTGATCCGCATCTTGGGCGCGAGGACGACCCCGAAAATAATGAGCATCAACTATCTGGGAATATTTGACATCAGAACTCTCAGAGTCTGCAACTTGATGTCGAATAAATTCATGCAAACCTGCAACACTTATTCGAGCACGGCGCTCATGATAATAGTGATAGTAGTTACTGACGTGGAAGAAAAAATTACCATCATAAAAAACTCCGATCCTAGTAAGTTTGCTTTCTGCTTGCGTCATAATCTAAGCTTCCGACTCCTTCCAATCTTATTGATATATTTCCTTACGCACTTCGCTTTCGCAGAGCATGATGCTCAAAATCGATGTCTAGCTAACTATATAGTATACAGATTTTTTCTGTATAACAACCCCATAGATGTGTTTTTAAGGATTTTTTCCGTATCTCACTCTCAACGGAGAGGATATATGTAAATTTTCCGCATAACACGCCCCTAGGAGTATTATACAGATTTCTCTAGCGATCGCCACCCGTCACCTCCGAGATCGTATCCCGGTTCGATCGATTCCGAACGTCCTCTCGCTTGGTAAATAGAGTTTCTTAACTTGACCAGAGAACTATCATCCCGGAAAGCGCCCGCCTGTTGTAGAAAAATCGCTTTACTGTCTTGAGAAGAGTCAAAAAGGGAGGATGTACCCTCTCGCTCTAATAAAGGCTCATCGATCGAATTTTCCGATTTCGGAGTGACCGCCATGACTTTTTTCCCCATTCTCTACGAACATTTTATCATCATCACCCGATTCTAAGCCAAGAAAAAAGCGGGCAAAACACCCGCTTTCCCAAAACCATGAACGATGAAAAATTAGAAATTCATTTCCGCCGCTTGGACGCGTTCCACCTGTTTCTTCTTGATAACGAGGAGGATCTGCGCCAGCATGATACCGGCTAGGAAAAGAACTAATCCCTTGATCCGGGCGGGATTTTGGAGGACAACCTCGGTATCTTTCTGACCGAAACCGCCCACGTTGGGATTACTGGTTAAAAACTGTCCGACTTCCACGGTTTGCCCCTCGGAAACGATTAACTCGGGACCGGCGGGAATCTTCTCGACAACGCTACCGTTCGCGGTATCGATCGAAACCTCGTAACCCCCGGCTTCCGGTTTACTAATCGCGCTGATGGTTCCCGCGACGGAGGCTTTGAACGCGTTATTATTGCTCGATTCACCGGTGGGATAAACCTGACCGCGACCGCGGTTCGCGCCTAAATGAACGGCGTATTTCCCGAAATGAATGTTTTTATCTTTCGCGGGGTCGGGAGCGAGGACGGGGAAAACGATCTCTTGGTATTGTTCTCCGGGTAACGGCCCGACGATGACCACGTTATCCTGTCCATCTTTGTAGGATTGGAAATACAGGCCGCCGACTTTTTCTTTCATCTCTTCGGGAATGCGATCGGGAGGGGCGATTTTAAAGCCATCGGGAAGCATTAACACCGCGCCGACGTTCAATCCACCTTTCGAGCCATCCCCTAACACTTGCTGACTGTTGAGATCGTAGGGAACTTTCACCACCGCTTCAAACACGCTATCGGGAGTCACCGAGTGGGGGATCTCCACTTCCGAGGGTTTGGCGGCTAGGTGGCAGTTGGCGCAGACGATACGACCGGTAGCCTCGCGGGGGGTTTCGGGGGCGGTTTGTTGCGCCCAGAAAGGATAGGCGGCGGCGGAAAGGGGTTTAATCGCGTCGCTGGCTAGAAACAGCGAGACCGTGGCGATCGCCACGAGGACGGATTTCACCAGCGCCTGTCTACTAATTTGACGGAAACGGTTAAAATTGAAGGTTCTCATCTCTATCGGTTGAATAATTGCGATCTCGATCGATTCAATAACTCTACGCCCACCAGGGATCTTCGCCGGTGCGGAAATCGGTTTCCGTCCACGGGGTAAAGACCACTTTATCGTTCTCGGTCACGGTGGCGTTGGCGAGCGCGAGGGATAAAGGCGCGGGACCGCGAACCACTTTCCCCTCGGCGTTGTACTGGGAACCGTGACAGGGACACATGAATTTTTCCTCGCTGGCATTCCAGGGAACCACGCAACCCAAGTGAGTGCAGACGGCGTTAATCCCGTAGTTGGCGAGGGTTCTGTCGTCTTTCACGACGAGATAGGTGGGATCGCCCTTGAGTCCCTGCGCGAGCACTCGATCGCCCGCGTTGTGCGTCCCGAGAAACTGGCTAACGATCACGTCATCGCCGAGGGCATCTTTCGCCGTGACCCCGCCACCCGTCCCGCCGGCCGACGGGGGAATAAAATACTTAACCACGGGATACAGCGCGCCCGCGGCCACTCCGGTGATCGTCCCGAAGGTCAGGAGGTTCATGAACTGGCGACGACCTAAATCGGGAACATCTGGCGTACCTGAAATTTGACTCATGGTTCAACGTCTATATTGTTAATTTTTGTAAACCGATCGTGTCAGAAAGACCTATCTATGCTTCTGGCGAGAGGCGGAAACCCGCATCTTTAAAAAGGTTTACAACGGCTGTATAAGATTATTACAGAAATTAGTCCCCCCTCTTGAGAGGAGTCAGGAGTCAGGAGTCAGGAGTCAGGAGGTGAGGGGGATGGAGGAGGTGAGGGAGATGGGGGAGGTGAGGGAGGTGAAAGGGTAAAGGTGAAAGGATTAAGAAAGCTCTTTTCCCTTTTCCCCTTCCCCTTTCCCCCAAAAATCTCCCCATCCCCCCATCTCCCCATCACCTCGCCGGAAAAACAACGGAACCCCGGACTGGAACCGTTATAGTGGTTATATCCAAGAATTTTTCACTTCAATCAGCGAGCAAGAGACAGAATGGATATTCGATCGACAGACATCTCCCCCCTCGCTTGGACGGGCGACACCTTAGCGTTAGGGATAACGGAAGGCTCGACCGAGATCGCGGGAGATCTAGCGGAACTCGACGAGAAAATCGGCGGAACCCTACAAGAACTGATCTCCGAGACGGAATTCGAGGGAAAATCCGGCAGTAGTGCCAGCACGCGCATCGGTGGCAACAGCCCGATCCGCAAACTGATCCTCGTCGGCTTGGGCAAAAAAGACGATCTGAGCTTACAGACCCTCCGGGAAGCGGCCGCCTCGATCGTCCGGGCCGCGAAATCCCAGAAAAGTAAAACCCTCGCGATTAGTTTACCGATCGCCGGGGACGTTGCGGCCTCCGCGGGAGCGATCGCCGAGGGACTGATCCTTACCGCCTATCAAGACACCCGCTTTAAATCCGATCCCGAAGACAAGGGAACGAAGTTAGAAAGCGTGGAGTTACTGGGATTCGGGGAACAATCGAACGCGATCGCCACGGCCGAGCATATCTGTTCGGGGGTAATTCTCGCCCGCGAACTCGTCAACGCGCCGGCCAATACCGTCACGCCGATCGCGATGGCCGATGTCGCCAATCGGATCGCCTCGGAGAACGCGGGATTCTCGATCGAGATCCTGGAAAAAGACGATTGCGAGTATCTGGGTATGGGAGCGTTTCTAGGAGTGGCCAAAGCCTCGGAACTTCCCCCGAAATTCATCCACATAACCTATAAACCCAAAGGAACGCCGAAAAGTAAAGTGGCGATCGTCGGCAAAAGTTTAACCTTCGATTCCGGGGGGTTAAATATTAAAGGGGTCGGAAGCGGTATCGAGACGATGAAAATGGATATGGGAGGCGGCGCGGCAACGCTGGGAGCCGCTAAAGCGATCGCCGCGCTCAAACCCGATGTCGAGGTACACTTTATCTGCGCGGCCACGGAAAACATGATCAGCGGTCGCGCCATGCACCCCGGCGATATTCTCACCGCCTCCAACGGTAAGACGATCGAGGTTAATAACACCGATGCCGAGGGACGCTTAACCCTGGCTGACGCGCTCGTTTTCGCCGAAAAACTGGAAGTAGACGCGATCGTCGATCTGGCCACCTTAACCGGCGCCTGCGTCATCGCTCTCGGGGACGATATCGCCGGCCTCTGGGCCAACGATGACACCCTCGCGAACGAACTAGAAACCGCCGCGAAACTGGCCGGGGAAAAATTCTGGTCGATGCCGATGGAGGAAAAATACTTCGAGGGACTAAAATCGCAGATCGCCGACATGAAAAATACGGGCCCGCGTCCCGGAGGCTCGATCACCGCCGCTTTATTCCTGAAACAGTTCATCAAAGATACTCCCTGGGCGCATCTCGACATCGCCGGCCCCGTGTGGACGGACAAGGATAAAGGCGTGAATAATGCCGGCGCGACCGGTTTTCCCGTCCGTACCCTCGTTAATTGGGTGATGGCCCGAGGGTAGCGGGAGATGGGGAGGATGGGGAAGATAGGGGAATTTTTTGGAAAAAAAGCCCCGGGAAAAGGGAAAAAATTCCTTTTAGTCCCTTCACCTTTCCCCTTTTCCCTTTACCCTCACCTCCTGCCTTCTGTCTCCCGCCTCCTGCCTCCCGTATCCCCCCCGAGATAGATTCATCGATCGCCGATCGAGGATTACAGTAACAAATAGGCCGCCAAGAGAGAAAAGCACTAGAGCGGGCCACGCGGGACGCGATCTGGAAAGAAAAATCGATCGCTCGTGGAAAGTTCGTAATCATCATCAAGCTCGATCGATTCCATGAAAACGCGGAGGGAGAGACCGGTCATTCCGAAAATCAGTCAGGAACGAGAAAATTCATCCGTATCGATCGATCCTCCCCGCGTCGGTACGATTCTCGTGCTTGCAGACGGGAGCGTTCCCGCTTGCGATCCCGTATCGGAAGCGATTCTCGGCATTTCCCGCGAGCGGATGTCCGATTGGATAGATCTCGTACCGCCCTGGCGCGCCACCCGCGAGGACGGTTCCCCCGCGAGCGGAGCGGAACATCCGGCGCGATTAGCCCTAAAAGACGGAAATCCGCGGGAGAACGAGATCCTGAACCTGTCGAAACCGAACGGCGATCGAATCTGGCTGTCGATCGACGCGCGCCCCCTTTTCTCCTCTCCCGGAACCCCTCCCCACGCCGTCACCCTCTCGCTGTGGGAGATCGATCGACAAGACCCCCTCGCCGCCCTACGGGACAGTAACGCTATTCTGGACACGACCGACAAGGATACTGCCGTCCTCGTTTTTGCCAAAGATCGCCGGGGGCGGATCGTGAAAGTCAACCCCGCTACCCTGCGTCTCCTGCAAAAAACCGAGGCGGAAATCGTCGGCAAAACCGATATCGAGTACCTGGGCGATCGAGAACACGCCGAGCGCATCATGGAAAACGATCGCCACGTTCTGGAGGCCGGACAGATCCTCGTGTGCGAGGAAAACGTGACGGGAGAAAACGGGGAAGAACGCACCTATCTATCGATCAAAATGCCCTATCGCGATCATACGGGCAAAATAATCGGGATGGTCGGGGTGAGTACCGATATCACCGAGCGCGAACGGATCGAACGGCAACTGCGGGAAACCAACGAACGGTTAACGACCATTCTGGAACGGATGACCGATGCCTTTATCACCCTCGATCGCGATTGGCGCATCATCTACGCCAACCGGGAGACGGCGAGATTGAATAATATGCCGGTCGAGGAGATCGTCGGCAAAACCCACTGGGAAATGTGGCCCTGGTCGGTAGGAACCGTGGTCGAACGCAACTATCGACAGGCGGCGATCGAGGGTCGTCCCATCCATTTCGAGGTTCTCTACGAACCCCTCTCTATGTGGCTGGAAGTTCACGCCTATCCCTCGGAAACCGGGATGGGCATCTTCTTTCGCGACATCACCGAACGCAAAGAGGTCGAGGAAGCCTTACAAGCGAGCGAGGAAAAATTCCGTCGCATGGCGGAAGCGATCCCCGATGTTTTCTGGATCACCGATTTCACCCATCGACACGTTCAATACGTGAGTCCGGCCTACGAATCGATCTGGGGACGCTCGGCCGATCGATTACTCGAAGATATCGATCTCTGGTCGGAATCGATCCATCCCGACGATCGCGCGATCGTCCTAACCGCCGCGGAAAACTGTTTACAACGGGGAAGTCAAACCGCGGAGTACCGCATCGTCCGGCCCGACGGCTCGATCCGCTGGATTCGCGACCGCGGTTTCGCGATTCAAGAAGAAGACGGTAGCGTGTTCCGCGTCGCCGGGATCGCCGAGGATATCACCGAACGCCACCAACAGGAACAGGCGGCCCGCGAACGGGAATCCCTATTACGGTTAGCCTTGAAATCGGCGAGCGCGGGCGCTTGGAGTTGGGATCTCGTCACCGGGAAAAGCGTCTGGTCAGAGGAATATTACCTACTCTACGGACTCGATCCGGAAACCACCTCCCCCAGTTACGAGACTTGGTTACAGTGTGTCGAGCCGCTCGATCGAGCCGAAAGCGATCGGGTCGTTCGCGAGTCGATCGAAACCGGGGAACTGAACGTGCGATTTCGCGTTCTCCACCCGGAGGGTCGGCGTTGGTTTCAGGCGCGGGGACAGACCCTACACGACGCGAGAGGCCGGCCGATTCTCGCGATCGGCATCACCCAGGATATCACCGTCGCGCAACGCCTCGAAGAAGAGCGCGAGTTAGCGGAAACAGCCCTGCGTCGTAGCGAGGCCAAATTCCGGCGGCTAGTGGAAGCGAATATGTTCGGGGTGTCGGTGAGCGATACGACCGGTCGTCTGTTGGACGCGAACGACGCGCTCTTGCGGTTACTCGGCTACACGCGCGAGGAGTTAGAGGCGGGACAGATTTTCCCGAAAGATCTTACCCCCCTCGAACCGAACGGCCGAGCGCGCGAAGAACTGCGCGAAACCGGAGTCTGTCAGCCTCGCGAGAAGGAATACCTTCATAAAGACGGTCATCGTATCCCGGTCCTGATCGGTTCGGCTCTCCTCGATGGACTGGCCGAACCGGGCGCGCGAATCCTCAGCTTCTATATCGATTTGAGCGAGTTAAAGCGCACCGAGACAGCCCTGCGGGAACAGAGACTTTTACTGGAAACGATTTTGAAACAGGCCGCCGACGCGGTGATCGTGTGCGATCGCGCCGGGAAACTCACCTTTATCAACGCCACCGCGCGACGCTTAGCCGGCCGCGACCCGTCAGCGATCGATCTCGATCTCGATCTCGCCGATTGGGGAAACGCTTACGATACCGAGGGCAATCCCGTCGCGATCGAGGATCACGCCCTGTATAAAGCCTTGCGGGGAGAGGTTTCCCTATCGATCGAGTCCCGTCTGGCGCGCCCCGATGGCAGTTATTACGATATTCTCACCAGCGCCGCCCCCCTACGCGGTGGCGACAACGAGATCGTCGGCGCGGTCGCCACCTTCATGGATATTACCGAACGCGTCCGCTCCGCGGAAGTTTTGCGGGAGACGGCGGAAAGTTTAGCTCTCTCCCTATCCGCCGCTCGGATGGGTTATTGGAACTGGGACGCGGCGACCGATACGGTGACTTTTTCCGAACGCGCGGCCGAGATTTTCGGGATTCCTTCCGGCGGCCCCTACCTGACCTGGACGGAGATCCGACAACTGCTGTACGAGGGCGATCGAGAGCGGGCGAAAGAGGGAGTCGAGCGATCGATCCGCGAACGGGGTGACTACGATATCGAGTATCGGGTGATCCGTCCGAGGGATGGTGCCGAATGTTGGGTATCGGCGAAAGGACGCGCGCGGTACGATAGCGCCGGACAACCCACGGGAATGATCGGGGTGGTGCAGGATATCTCCGATCGCAAACGCGCCGAATCGCGACTCCAGCAACAGGCCAAAGATCTGGAAGACTTAAACGCCTCCCTGGAGGAAGCGACCGCGGGACTAACCCGACGCAATCAGGAACTCGATCGATTCGTCTACGCGGTCTCCCACGATCTCAAAGCCCCCCTGAGAGCGATCGCCAACCTCTCGGAATGGATCGAGGAGGATCTGGCCGATCGACTTACCGAGGACGGCCGATACCAGATGGAACTCCTGCGCGGCCGCGTCCAGCGTATGATCCACCTGATCGATGGCCTGTTAGAATACTCCCGCGTCGGCCGTTGGACGGTGGAAACCGAACCAGTCTCGATCGCCGCTCTCCTCGCCGAGATCATCGATTCGATCGCCCCTCCCCCGACCTTCACCATCACCATCGCGGACCCAATGCCCACCCCTCTCACCAAGCGGCTCCCCCTGCGTCAAGTTTTCGCCAACCTGATCGGCAACGCGATCAAACACCACGATCGCCCCGACGGACATATCGAGATCTCCGCGCGGGATCTCGGCGATCGCTACGAATTCAGCGTCCGCGACGACGGGCCCGGCATCGCCCCGGAACATCACGACCGGATTTTCGGCATTTTCCAAACCCTCAAATCGGTCGATAACGCCGAAAGTACCGGGATCGGCCTGACGATCGTCCAGAAAATCCTCGACACCGAGGGCGGATCGATCGCGCTAGAATCGGACATCGGCAAGGGAGCGACCTTCCGATTCACCTGGCCCGTCTCTTAATACTAGGAGTCAGGAGTCAGGAGTCAGGAGTCAGGAGTCAGGAGTCAGGAGTCAGGAGT